>JAUYQT010000809.1 GCA_030697085.1 Azonexus sp.
CACGCCCGGCGAATAGGCCAAAGCCAGATCGTACTGATTGGTCATCTGTTTAATGGGGGTAACCGCGATCTTGCCGGGCTTGGGATGGCGGTGGTAATAGAGCGCTGCTTCGCGAAGTTGTCTGGGATCCATGTCTTCCTCCGTTTTATATCGTGAAATTCGATTTTGAATCGTGCAACATAATATCGTAGACGTGGCAGGTTTTCACTTTCGGAAAACACCTAGAAACGTAAGTCAAGTAGATGTTTACCCTCAGATAAGGCATAATTACGGGCTTCCCAGCCGACGGCTTTTATGCCGCTATCCGTCTTGGTAGCGACTTCCGGCGACTGGCGTGAAACCTAGCTATTTCAGTTAATTAGAGAGAGACATCGCCATGACCGCACCGCTGAATGCACCTGACTACGTGAAACACGAAGGCCTGAAAAAATGGGTCGCCGACATCGCCGCGCTGACCCAGCCGGAGCGTATCCACTGGGCCGATGGCTCGCAGGAAGAGTATGACCGCTTGTGCGCCGAAATGGTAGAAGCCGGCACCTTCATCAAGCTGAATGAAGCCAAACGCCCGAACTCCTTCCTCGCCTTCTCCGACCCTTCAGACGTTGCTCGCGTTGAAGACCGCACCTACATCTGCTCCGCCAAGAAGGAAGATGCCGGCCCGACCAATAACTGGGAAGAGCCTGCCGTCATGCGCGAGACGCTGAACGGCGTCTTCAAGGGTTGCATGAAGGGCCGTACGATGTACGTCATTCCCTTCTCGATGGGGCCGCTTGGCTCCCCGATCGCCCACATTGGCTTCGAAATTACCGATTCTGCCTACGTCGTGACCAACATGCGCACGATGACCCGCATGGGCAAAAAGGTATTCGACGTGCTCGGCAGCGATGGCGAATTCGTTCCCTGTATCCACACCGTCGGCGCCCCGCTTGAGCCGGGCCAGCAGGATGCCAAATGGCCGTGTAACCCGACCGTCAAGTACATCGTGCATTACCCGGAAACCCGCGAAATCTGGTCCTACGGTTCCGGTTACGGCGGCAACGCCCTGCTTGGCAAGAAGTGCTTCGCGCTACGCATCGCCTCTAATATGGCGCGCGATCAAGGCTGGCTGGCCGAACACATGCTGATTCTCGGCGTCGAATCCCCGGATGGCGAAAAGAGCTATGTTGCTGCCGCCTTCCCGTCGGCCTGCGGCAAGACCAACTTTGCCATGCTGATCCCGCCGAAATCACTCGATGGCTGGAAAATCACCACGATCGGTGACGATATCGCCTGGATCAAGCCGCGCATCGACAAGGATGGCGTCACCCGCTTCTACGCGATCAATCCGGAAGCCGGCTTCTTCGGCGTCGCCCCGGGCACCTCGGAAAAAACCAATTTCAACGCGCTGGCGACGTTGAAGGAAAACATCATCTTCACCAACGTTGCGCTGACCGACGACGGCGATGTCTGGTGGGAAGGCCTGACCAAGGAAGCACCGGATCACCTGATCGACTGGCAGGGCAACGATTGGACGCCGGCCGACGGCAAGGCCGGCAAGAAAGCCGCCCACGCCAACTCCCGTTTCACCGCCCCGGCCAGCCAGTGCCCGTCGGTTGACGAAGCCTGGGAAGACCCGGCTGGCGTGCCGATTTCTGCCTTCATCTTCGGCGGCCGCCGCGCTACCACCGTGCCGCTGGTGTACGAAGCGTTCAACTGGAACTATGGCGTCT
>JAUYQT010000130.1 GCA_030697085.1 Azonexus sp.
ATTGTTGAAAAAACAAAAACCCATCGGGGTCGCTTTTTCAGCATGGTGACCAGGTGGGCGTACGGCGCAAAAAGCATTTTCGCATTCGCCACTCATCACCAGATCGACCCCATGACAACCGGCACCAGCTGCGCGCAAGGCTGCCTGCCAAGTGTGCGGATTCATTGCGGTATCGGGATCGAGGTGCACCACGCCGTGCTCTGGCGAGGCGCGTTTAAGGCGTTCAAGATGGGACGCCGGGTGCACTCGGAGCAATTGCTCGAAGGTGGCAAGCGGTGCATCGTGATAAACAAAATAGGCATCGATTCCCTGAGCGATCAGGTGATCATTAATGGCAGTCAGACGTTGCGGGCATTCCGGGTGATGCGAACCCATATCATGCAACTGGCAGTCGCGATGGGTGATGAAGGCAGTGGTTGTCACTTGTTCTCTCTCTGCGAACCGGCGCTCGAAGCGGCGCACGTCGAAATGTCATTATCGTCCCATTTCGGGCGCGGCTTCAAGCATTAGAATGCGTCGGACGACTCAGCAAGGACCGAAAACATGTTTGGCGCGCCAATATTGAAGCTTTCCCAACGACCAAGGCCCTTCATTGCGGTTCTTGACCAGGCCAGTAAAATCATTTTAGGGAAAGAAACAGAAATCCGTTTAGCCCTGACTTGCCTATTGGCCGGCGGACACTTACTGATTGAAGATTTGCCCGGCATGGGCAAAACGACATTGGCGCACGCCTTGGCGCGCCTGCTCGGATTACAGTTTTCCCGCGTCCAATTCACCAGTGATTTGCTTCCGGCCGACATTACCGGCGTTGCCATTTTTGATCGCGAAAAGAGTGAGTTTCGCTTCCTGCCCGGGCCGGTGTTTGCGCAATTAGTGCTGGCCGATGAGATCAACCGGGCGACGCCGAAAACCCAGAGCGCGCTGCTGGAAGCCATGGAAGAAGGCCAGGTCACGACTGAGGGCCAAACGCGCAATTTGCCGCAGCCGTTCTTTGTCATCGCCACGCAAAATCCATCGCACCAGATCGGCACTTTTCCTCTCCCCGAATCGCAACTTGACCGCTTTTTGATGCGCATCGAACTCGGTTACCCGGATCGCGCCGCTGAGCGTGCCTTGCTCGCCGCCGGTGGCCAGCGCATCCAGGCTGAACAATTGTCACCATTAATTCAGGCGGCTGATTTGCCGGTCTTGCAAAAAGAGGTGAGCGCGATTCATGCAGCTGGACCGTTGATTGATTATGTCCAAGCACTGCTCGAAGCGAGCCGTCAAACCCTCGCCTTCCAGCATGGATTATCGCCACGGGCCGGGTTGGCGCTATTGGCGGCGGCCCGGGCCTGGGCCTGGCTGGCTGGGCGCGACATGGTTTTGCCCGATGATGTGCAAGCGGTGTTCGCCGCCGTCGCCCGCCACCGGCTACGCTCGGCGCAAGGGAGCGGTTTTGCCAGCGACGAGGAAATCAGCGCCCTGCTTCGCAGCGTCGCCATTCCCTGAGTAATCCGTGAACATCGTCGCCACCCTGCAACAAAAACTATTTCGCTGGCAAAGCGATGGCACCGCTCCCTTGCGGCTCGGCCAGCGCCGAATTTTTATTATGCCGACGCGCGGTGGCCTGCTTTATGCGCTGGCCCTGGTTGTCATGCTGCTCGGCGCCATCAACTACACCTTGGCGCTCGGCCACGCTTTGGTTTTTCTCCTCGCCGGACTCGGCATCACCGGCATGGTGCACACCTTTCGCAATCTGTACGGACTGATCATCACCCCCAACCGCTCTGAGCCGGTCTTTGCCGGTGAAATGGCGCATTTTCAGCTAACCCTCGGCAATGATCGAATTGCCCCGCGTCTGGCGCTGGAACTCGAGGCAGAAGCCGGGCAAATGGTGATTGCTGCGGTCAACGCCAAAGAAAGCACAAAAATCAGCATTCCAATCAGCGCCCGGCAACGCGGCTGGCTGGCATTGCCCCGTATTCGCCTCGCTTCACGTTACCCGCTCGGTCTTTTCGTTGCCTGGAGCTATCTGCAACCCACCATGCGCTGCCTGGTTTATCCGCAACCGATCAAATCACCGTTACCCGCCCCCTCCTCGGCATCAGCCAGCGGAGAACAAAATGCTGATGCCGGCCAGGAGGACTTTGCCGGATTTCGTAACCGGCAACCGGCCGATTCACCGCGCCATGTGGCCTGGAAAGCCAGCGCCCGCGATACCGCTGAGCGGCCTTTGCTGATCAAACAATTTACCGGTGGCGGCGAAATCGAAATGCAGCTCGACTGGACGCTGATCGATCCGGACCTGCCCGTCGAACGTCGGCTCTCTTTACTTGCCGGCTGGGTGCTCGGGGCCGAATCAGCTGGCTGCAGCTACGGTTTACGTCTGCCAGGGCAGGAAATTCAGCCGCAAACCGGGGAACTGCATCGACGACAATGTCTCGAAGCCCTCGCCCTCTTTCAGCCATGAGTACCCCCGCTCGCCAGGCGCTTGACCACACCGCCATACCTTGGCTTTTCGCCGCAGCACTGGTCACCATTGCCCCACATTTTTTACATCAACCCATCTGGCTAAGCATTTTTGCCGGGCTGATGTTGCTCTGGGGGGGTTGGCTATGGCGACAGAATCAGCGCCTGCCCGGTCGCTGGTTATTAATTCTGCTGGTCATCGCTGGCTGTACCGGGATATTCATTGAGTTCCGCACATTATTCGGGCGCGAAGCCGGCGTTGCCATGCTGGTCATCTTCATGGCGATGAAGCTGCTCGAATTAAAAAGCCAGCGCGACGCCATCGTTGTCGTCAATCTTGGCTACTTTCTGCTGCTCACCCATTATTTCTATTCGCAAAGCATTCCGACCGGTCTTTGGCTCCTGACGGCACTATGGATTGTCACCGCCACGCTAATTCGCCTGCATGGCGGCCCGGCCAGCACGTTACGCGCCACATTGCGCTACGCCGGCTTGCTCAGCATTCAAGCCATTCCCTTCATGCTCGTGCTTTACCTTCTTTTCCCGCGTATTTCCGGGCCGCTTTGGGGGTTGCCGCAAGATGCCCACGCCGGCAAAACCGGGCTATCGGAAACCATGTCGCCGGGCAGCATTGCCAGCCTGGCGCAGAGCAGCGAAATCGCCTTCCGTGTTCGCTTCGAGGGTGAAATTCCCGCCAAGGAAAAGCTCTACTGGCGCGGCCCGGTCATGGAAAATTTCGATGGCACCACCTGGCGCCCCTTCCCTGGCCGTGCTCCGGCTGAACGGCTCGAACACC
>JAUYQT010000379.1 GCA_030697085.1 Azonexus sp.
ATTACCAGGTGCTGGCGCTGTACTTTGCCGAGGCGGTGCTGCGTGGCCGGCGCGCTGGCGATGCGGCGCACAAAGACCGCAACATGCTGGCCTACTGGATGGCAACCGGCAGCGGCAAAACTTTGCTGATGCACCTGAATATCTTGCAATACATCGCACATCTGGGCGGCGGCGATTTCGCACGCGGGCTGCGCGGTTTCGATGAGTTGCAAATTATCCTGACCACACCGGGGGTGAATCTGATTGAGCAGCATCGCCGTGAGGTGATGCCGCTGGTCGATGCGCTGAACCGGTTGTGCGCCAATCGCATCAAGCTGACGGTGGAGTCGACCGGCAGCTTGCTCAATGCCGAGCGCGGTTTTTTCCGCTTGCCGCAGTCAACGCGGGTGTTCCGTTTGGTGTTGGTGGATGAAGGGCACATCGGCCTCGCATCGGGCGGTGCAACTGCCGGTGCTTTCAAGAAATTGCGCCACGAATTGGCGGATTACCCGAACGCTTTTCTCTTCGAGTATTCAGCGACCTATCACGGCGTGGCCGAGCAATATGTGCGCGATTACGAAGAGCAGATCGTTTTTGACTACAACTATTACCGCTTTTACAAGGACGGCTACGGCAAGGATTACAGCATCCAGATGATTGGTGCTGATTATGTGGCGAGCAGTGGCGAAGCCTGGGAAAACTTCGCACAGGCTTTTACCACGCTGGCCGACAAGCTAACGCTGCACCACGAGTTGCGTACGACGCCAAGCACCGGCCTGCCCTTTGCGGCACAGTTTGCCGACAAGCCGTTGATTGCCTTCATGGGAAATACGGTCGAGGACAGCAAGAAGGAAGCCAGTGGCGCCAGCGATGAGGTGTCGGATATTCGCAAGGTGCTGGCTTATCTGGCCAAGCTGCCGCTCAGTGAGCGGGCGCGCTTTGCCCCGGTCTTTAATGGCCACACCACCGGCCTGCTAACCCTGACGCGCTGCCCATCCGTGGCCGATGAAATCTGGCTCTCGTGGGGCGATGGCGCTTACTGGGGCATCGTTAACGTCGGTAACGGTGACAAGTTTTATAACGATAGCCAGGCCCACGTCGACTTGAGGGATGCGCATGATCAACCGCTGGTGCAATTGCGCAAACGCCCCATCGTTGAGCGTGCTTGCCACTTTGTGGAGATCGACCGGCCAGGCTCGCCGATCAATGTGCTGATCGGTAGCCGCAAGTTTGCCGAGGGGTGGAACTGTTACCGCGTGTCGGTCATTGGTTTGATCAATCTGGGCAGCGGCAAAGGCAACAAAATTATCCAGATTTTCGGGCGCGGGGTACGGCTGAAGGGTTTGAAAAATGATGGCAAGCGTCAGAATCGCGAGCATGACGCGGACTACGCGGCACTTGTTGCGGTCGACACGCCAACCACTCGTTTACGGCGGCTGGAAACGCTGAATATTTACAGCCTGAAGGCAACTTACCTGACCCGCTTTCTGGATGCGATGAAGGACGAAATTCCGCAATATGTAGTCGAACGCACGGTGCCGGTAACGACACGCCCAGTGGTCATGGGGCCGAGTAAGAAAACAGAGGATTTTTCGATTTACCAGCACAAGCTGCCGGTATTCAAGGTAGGGCGCGATACCGACGAGCCACGGCTGGTGGTGACGCGCCTGGCGGACGGGCGTTGGCGCTGGGGTAAAGCGGCTGATGCGGTGCTGGCGTGGAACGGGGGGCAACTCGATTACCGGCGCGATGTCGATAGTCCGACGCATGACTTGCGGCAGGATATGTGCGACTGGCTGGCTGACGGTAGCGGATGTGCGTTTACCGGACGCTTCGGCCCCGCCGTTGCGCTGGTCGAAACGCTGACCCGCGCACTGGCAATGCGTAATCTTCAGTTGTTATGGGAAGACGGCAGCAACCAACGTTTGGCCACCGCAACCGATTTG
>JAUYQT010000173.1 GCA_030697085.1 Azonexus sp.
CCGACGATCTGTCGCATATCCGCATTCGTCTGCCGTTGACTTGGCGGACGAAAAATATCGTCGGTTCGCTCTACGGTGGTTCGCTGTTTGCAGTGACCGATGGCGTGCATCCGATGATGCTGTTGGCGGCGCTGGGCGATGAGGTGATCGTCTGGGACAAGGCAGCCAGCATTCGCTACAAGAAGCCGGGTTATTCGACCTTGTTTGCCGATTTTTCACTGACGACGGCAGACGTGGCCGAGATTCGTCAGGCGCTTGATTTGCATCCCGAGCTTGACCGGACTTTTCTGGTCGAGCTCAAGGATGCGCAGGGAACCGTGCATACCATCGTCGAGCGCACGGTCTACATCGCCGACAAAAACCATTACCGGCAAAAATCCGCCGAAGGAGACAAATAATGAGTTCACATTCCGTCAGAGTAGCTGCCGTGCTGGCCGCTCTGCTGGCCACACCCGGCTTGCAGGCCGCCGAAGTGGCCGGGGTAAAAATAGATGAGCAGGTCAGGGTGGGCAATAGCGAACTGGTGCTCAACGGCGCCGGTTTGCGCAGCAAGTTATTCGTCAAGGTTTACATCGGTGCCTTGTATGTGACGGAGAAAGCGGCCACGCCGGCGGGCTTGATTGAGGCCGGCAATGCTCGCCGAATGAGCTTGCGCTTGCTCCGCGACCTCGATGCTGATTCGCTCTACGGTGCATTGCATGATGGCCTCAAGGACAACAATACCCAGGCCGAGCTGGCCACCTTGAAAGTGCCAATCGAGCAGTTTGCCGAGCTGATGAGGAAAATCGGTAATGTGCGCAGTGGCGATAGCATCGCAATCGACTTTACTGCTGACGGTGTTGGCGTAAGCTTGAATGGCGAAGCACGCGGCAAGGTGCAGAGCGCCACTTTTGGCCAGGCTTTGTTGAAAGTTTGGCTAGGCAATAACCCGGTAGACGCTTCGCTCAAGAAAGCGCTGCTCGGTCACTAAAAATTCATGGAGGAGACAATCATGGAAAAAATCTGGCTACAAAGCTACCCGCCGGGCGTGCCGGCCGAGATCAGCATCGATCACGTTTCATCGCTGGTCGATCTGTTTGAGGAATCCTGCCGCAAGTACGCCGATAAAGTGGCTTACGTCAGCATGGGTCGGGAAATGACTTATCGCGAACTCGACCAGCTGTCTCGTGATTTTGCCGGCTGGCTGCAGGCAAAAGGTTTGCAGAAGGGGGATCGCGTTGCCTTGATGATGCCAAATCTGCTGCAATATCCGGTCGCCCTGTTTGGCACCTTGCGCGCCGGCTGTGTCGTGGTGAACTGCAATCCGCTCTACACGCCTCGGGAGCTCGAGCATCAGCTCAAGGATGCCGGGGCGACGGCCATTGTCATTGTCGAAAACTTTGCACACGTCTTGCAGCAGGTAATCAAGCAGACGGCGATCAAGCAGGTGATCGTCACGCCAATGGGTGAAATGCTCGGCGGGCTGAAGGGGATGCTGGTGAATTTGGTCGTGCGCCACGTCAAAAAACTGGTGCCGGCCTGGT
>JAUYQT010000209.1 GCA_030697085.1 Azonexus sp.
CGGTACAGCGGATCATGATCGCTGGCGGCGGCAATATTGGCATACGTGTCGCCAAGGCCTTGGAAAAACGCTACGAGATCAAAATCATCGAGTCGCGCAAAGAACGGGCTGAAATGCTGGCCGGCGCGTTGGATAACAGTCTGATTTTGCTCGGTGATGCGACCGATGAGGATTTGCTGGAGCAGGAAAATATTGCCGAGATGGATCTCTTTCTTGCGCTGACCAATGACGATGAAGACAACATCATGTCGGGAAGCCTGGCCAAGCGTCTGGGCTGCAAGCGGGTTGTCGCGCTGGTCAATCGGCGCGCCTATGCCGAGATGATCGAAGGCGGTCCGATCGATATCAGTATTTCTCCGGCCCAGGTTTCGATCGGCACCTTGCTCGCTCATGTTCGCCAGGGTGATGTCGCCGAAGTGCATTCGCTGCGCCGCGGCGCGGCTGAAGCACTCGAGATCGTCGCTCACGGTGATGCGAGAACTTCCCAGGTGATCGGCAAACGCATTGACCAGATCAACTGGCCGCATGGCGTCACCATCGCCGCCATGGTGCGGAATTGCGACCAGGCCGTGGTCGTCGGGCAGACCGACGAGTGGACGGCAATCACCCGCTATGGCGAGGTGGTGATTGCCCACCACGATACGGTGATCGAAGCCGGTGACCACGTGATTGTTTTCTGCACCCGGAAAAAGCTGGTCAAGAAGGTCGAGAAGCTTTTCCAGGTCGGCTTCCATTTCCTTTAAGGGGCTGCCATGACACGTTTTGCCCCGGTCTACCGTGCGCTGGGCATGATAATCATGCTCTTCGGCCTGACCCTGCTGGCGCCGCTAGGTTTTTCCCACTGGATCAATGACGGTGCGCAGTCAGTGTATGACGAGGTGTTTCTACTGACGGTGCTGAGTGGGACGTTTCTCTGGTATCGCTATCGCAATCAGAAACGTGATTTGAATATACGTGACGGCTTTTTGCTCGTGGTTCTTGTCTGGATAATCCTGCCGATTTTTGGCGCATTACCATTCATGATGCATCTCGGCATGAGCCATACGGACGCCTATTTCGAGGCAATGTCCGGGTTGACCGCAACCGGTGCGACCGTGATGTCCGGGCTGGCGGAAATGCCGATGTCGATCAATCTTTGGCGGCATCAAATGATGTGGCTAGGCGGCATGGGCCTGATTGTGCTTGCTGTGGCCATCCTGCCCATGCTGGGTATTGGCGGTCGGCAGATGTTCAAGGCCGAAACTCCGGGGCCGATGAAAGATACCAAGATGACGCCGCGCATTGCCGAGACGGCGAAGGGCCTTTGGCAAGTCTATATCGCCATTACCATCGCTTGCATTCTGGCTTATCAGTGGGCGGGCATGAGTTGGTTTGATGCGGTCTGCCATGCGTTTTCGACCGTTTCCTTAGGGGGCTTCTCGACGCACGATGAGAGTTTTGGCTACTTCAACTCACCGTTGCTGGAGGGGATTTGTATCGCCTTCATGCTTTTTTCGGGAATCAACTACGGCACCCATTTTCTTGCTTTGCGGGGCCGTTCTTTGCGCTCCTATGTGCGCGACCCCGAGGCCATCTGGTTTTTCGGTGTACTTGGCATTAGCGTGCTGATCATCGGTATCTATATCTGGAAATATGGCGCTTTTGTCGAGATGGAAGAGGCGCTGCGCCATGGTTTTTTTAACATTATCTCGGTAGCAACCACAACGGGTTATTCCAGCACCGATTATGCTCAGTGGCCGGTTTTTGCCGGCCTCTGGATGCTTTTCCTCGCCAGTTTTGCCACCAGCGCCGGGTCGACCGGGGGCGGCATCAAAATGATGCGCGCGCTGCTGCTTTACAAGCAGGTTTATCGCGAACTGATCCGCGCCATGCATCCGAATGCAGTCTACAACGTTCGCATCGGCGGGCAGGTCGCGCCACAATCCGTGCTATTTGCGGTGATGGCATTTGCTTTCATGTACATGGTCAGCATTGCCTCGCTGACCCTGGTGCTGGCATTTACCGGGCTGGATATCATCTCGGCCTTCACGGCAGTGGATGCCTGTGTCAACAATACCGGCCCCGGTCTGGGGGTGGTTGGGCCTTCAACGACCTACGCAGTACTTGAAGATTTTCAAACCTGGGTCTGCATTTTCGCCATGCTGCTCGGGCGTCTGGAAATTTTCACCTTACTTGTTGTGTTGACCCCAGCCTTTTGGCGTAAGTGACCTGAGACGAAGAAAGGCGGATAATTCTGCCTTTCCGAATTTCTGGCGGAGTGCCCCCGTGAGCCGACCCAAAAACGATACCTTCCTGCGCGCCCTGCTCAAAGAGCCGACCGAATACACTCCGCTCTGGCTGATGCGCCAGGCCGGACGTTACCTGCCGGAATATTGCGAAACGCGCAAACGCGCCGGCGATTTCCTGAGCCTGTGCAAATCCCCGGCCATGGCCTGCGAAGTGACGCTGCAGCCTTTGGCGCGCTACGATCTCGACGCCGCCATTCTGTTCTCCGATATTTTGACCGTACCCGACGCGATGGGCCTCGGCCTTTATTTCGCTGAAGGCGAAGGCCCGAAATTCGAGCGTCCGCTGCGTGAAGAATGGGCGATCAACGACCTGACCGCACCGGACCCCAACGACCATCTGCGCTATGTGATGGATGCCGTCTCCGAAATTCGCCGCGCTCTTGATAACTCAGTGCCGCTGATCGGTTTTTCCGGCAGCCCGTACACACTGGCTTGCTACATGATCGAAGGCCAGGGCTCGAGTGATTTCCGCCATATCAAGGGCATGCTCTACAAGCGCCCGGATCTGCTCCACCGTATCCTGTCGGTGACGGCTGATTCGGTCATTTCCTACCTGAACGCCCAGATCGATGCCGGTGCCCAGGCGGTGATGATTTTCGACACCTGGGGCGGCTCGCTGTCAGCGGCGGCTTATCAGGAATTTTCACTGCAATACATGGAACGCATCGTCGCGGGTCTGAAAAAGGAAAAAGACGGTCAGCGCATTCCGAACATTGTCTTCACCAAAAACGGTGGGCTGTGGCTGGAAAAAATTGCCGCCATCGGTTGTGATGCGGTTGGCCTCGACTGGACGATCGATATCGGCGAAGCCCGTCGCCGGGTAGGCGACAAGGTCGCGCTGCAAGGCAACGTTGATCCGAACGTTTTGTTTGCGACACCGGAAATCATCGCCGCCGAAGCGAAAAAAGTGCTTGATAGTTTTGGTCCGGGTAATACCGGCCACGTTTTCAACCTTGGTCACGGTATTTCGCAATTCACCCCGCCCGACAATGTCACGGCGCTGGTGGACGCGGTCCATTCGCACAGTCGTTTAATGCGTAAGTAAGCACTATCACCGGGGTGCAAGGCTTGACTTATGCACAGAGTTTTGCATCCCGTTGTAAATTTTCACCAAAATTTGCTTGACAGTTTGTAACTTATTTAAGTGTTTGAAAATAAAGTGAATTTTGTTTTGCCTGATATTTCAGCAAAGTAACAAAGTCCTTTAGGCGCCGCGACTTGGCGCCGCTCATCAAGAGCAATCCACAAAGTTATCCACAGCTTTTGTGAATAAGTAAAATTCCCCTTTTATAACAGGGGTTTTCCCCCTTTTTTCGGAGACACGACGGCACCTGCCAGCAAACTTATGCCTGTTTTACGCGTTGCCCTCGATCTGCCGCTGCACCGTCTATTCGACTATGTCGTTCCGGCAGCGTCGACCGTAGACATTGGCTTGCGGGTTCGCGTCCCCTTTGGCCGCAGTGAAAAAATAGGGGTCATCGCCGAGGTGGTGGAGAACAGCGAATGGCCGCTGGCACAGCTTAAGGCTGCCGGTGAAATTCTCCGCGATGTACCGCCCTTGCCGGCTGATTTTCTGCGTCTGTGTCAGTTTGCCAGCGGCTATTACCAAGCCGCTTTTGGCGAAGTGGTCATGCAGGCATTGCCCGTCGGTTTAAAGCGCCTTGATCCACCGAAGCGAAGAAACGCCCGCCCCAGTCCGTTGACCGCAGCGATTGCCCGACCAGAGCTAACCGCCGAGCAGGCCGTTGCTGTTGCAGCGATTGACCCGGCCGCCGGATTTTCGGCTCACCTGCTGCATGGCGTCACAGGCAGTGGCAAAACGGAAGTCTATTTGCGCCTGATCGAGCGGGCGCTGGCGGACGGCAAGCAAGTTCTGCTGCTGGTGCCGGAAATCAACCTGACGCCGCAACTGGAAGGCCGGGTGCGGGCGCGTTTTCCCGACACCGGCGTTGTCTCGCTGCATAGCGAACTGGCCGAAGCGGCACGCGAACGTAACTGGCGGGCGGCTTTTGCCGGCGAGGCGAGCATCGTGCTCGGCACCCGCTTGTCGGTGTTCACGCCGATGCCGCGTTTGGGCCTGATTGTGGTCGATGAGGAGCACGACTCCTCCTTCAAGCAGCAGGATGGCATGCGCTATTCGGCGCGCGATGTCGCCGTTTTCCGTGCCCATCAGCTCGGCATTCCCATCCTGCTCGGCTCGGCAACACCCTCGCTGGAATCCTGGGCCAATGCCCAAAGCAAGCGCTATGCAATGATCACGCTGCGTGAGCGAGCCAATCCGGAAGCCAGCTTGCCGCTGGTCAGGCTGATCGACACCCGCCGCCTGGTGATCAAGGATGGCGTCAGCGAACCCTTGGTGGCCGCGATCAAGCTGCGCCTGGAGCGCGGCGAACAGAGCCTGATTTTCCTCAACCGACGCGGCTATGCGCCGGTGCTGTCGTGTACGGCTTGCGGCTGGATTTCGCGCTGCACCCGCTGTGCGGCAAATTTGGTGCTGCATCTGGCCGATCGTCGTCTACGCTGCCACCATTGCGGTTTTGAGGGGCACGTACCGCGCGCCTGCCCGACCTGCGGCAATCAGGATATTTTGCCTTTCGGGCGCGGTACGCAGCGTCTTGAAGGCTGGCTGCAGGAGCAATTCCCGGAGGCGCGTGTTTTGCGTGTCGACCGTGACTCGGTGAAAAGCCGCAAACAATGGGAAGCCATGCTCGAGCGCATTCATGGCGGCGAGGCCGATATTCTGGTTGGTACGCAGATGTTGGCCAAGGGTCATGATTTCCCGAAACTGACGCTGGTCGGTGCGCTCGGCGCCGATTCGGCCTTGTTTGCCGCCGACTGGCGTTCCCCGGAGCGCTTGTTTTCTCAGTTGATGCAGTTCGCTGGACGGGCTGGGCGGGCCGAGTTGAAAGGCGAGGTGCTGATTCAGACTGAATATCCGACGCACCCGCTATTTGCCTCGCTGGTTGCCCACGATTACCCCGGCTTTGCCGTCAGCATGCTCAAGGAGCGCGAGCAGGCCGGTTTCCCGCCTTACTCTTTTCAAGCGATGTTGCGGGCCGAAGCACCGGACATGGCGGACGCCATGGCTTTTTTGAAAATCGCCGCAGCCTTGCCCATGCTGCAGGCGCATGAAAATGTGTTGGTTTACGATCCGGTGCCGATGAAGCTCTCTCGGGTGGCTAATTTTGATCGTGGTCAGTTGCTCGTCGAATCCGGCTCGCGGCCCTTCCTCCAGGCTTTTCTGCCGCGCTGGCGTGAAGCGATCGAAGGCATCAAGTCACCCTCCCGGTTGCGCTGGCATATCGAGGTTGATCCACTCGAATTCTGACCGGCACGTCCCTTGCTGAGTAGGGAGTCTACTTTCAGCCAGGAGGTCATCATGAGAATTCAGGAATCAAGCGTTGAATTGTCGGCCAGCCATGAAGCGAGCCGTACTCACACCCTCGAAATCGCCAGCACGCAAAGCTTCCGGCGAATTTTCAATGAGCGGACGGTCGCTGCAAATGATCAGCAAAGCACAGCCGCCCAGCGAGTTCAACAACTGTTGCAGTCGCTGATCGAAGCCATTATGGCGGCAATGGATGGCAAGAAATGCGAGGCAAACATTGCCGCTTGCCAAGCCTTGCCGGCTGCGCGGGCGCCCGCCGCCC
>JAUYQT010000280.1 GCA_030697085.1 Azonexus sp.
ATGGTCACCATTCGGCAAGGGCGGTGGTAAATGGTCCACTGAGCATTTTTCCAGACCACGCTTGCCGCCCCGGAAATTTGGGCAAATTTGCCGGTTGACCGCGCCCACGCGGGAAGCACCCTTGGGTGCGGCAGATGTCGGCGGCAGTGGAGTCGGTGATCAAGACTCGCCGCGGACTGGGAAAAACCAAGCCAGCGAACTAACCCGCCGCCTCAGCCCGATGCAGCGACTGGATAAAACTCGCCGCATCCTGAAAGCCGACAACGCGCACCGTCTTGATCTCCTTGCCGGATTTGTCGAAAAACAGGATTCCCGGCGGGCCGAACAACCCGAAGCGGGCGAGCAAGGCCTTGTCATCGGCCGAGTTGGCGGTGACATCGGCCTTCAACAGCTTGAAACCGGCCAGCTTGGCCTGCACCGTTGGATCGGCAAAGGTGAAGCGTTCCATTTCCTTGCACGAGACACACCAGTCGGCATAGAAATCGAGCATCACCGGCTGGCCGGCGGCCAATACCTTGGCCTCCAGCTCGGCCACCGAGCGCACCGGCTCGAAGGGCAGTTTTTTCACTTCCGCCGCCAGCGCCTGACCGCGCAGCCCGGCCAGCGGCTGCAGCGGATCGCGCCCACCGGCCAGGGCGCCGATCAACAGCGCCGCCCCAGTCAGCAACATGACAATGCCGATGCCCTTCCAGAAGCGCTGCCAACCCTTGGCGTGCACCGGCAGCGGGTCGAGGGCGTGCAGGAAGATCGCCGGAATGATCAACAACGCCGCCCAGGCCAGCATCTGGACAACAGCGGGAATGACCGGCGAAACCAGCCAGACGGCAGTGGCCAGCAGCAGCACGCCAAAGGCTTTCTTGACCGCTTCCATCCACGCCCCGGCCTTGGGCAGCAGCGTGCCGGCCGAGAGGCCGACGACGATCAGCGGCACGCCCATGCCGAGCGCCATGACGAACAAGGCGGCGCCGCCGAAAACGGCATCGCCGGTCTGCCCGATATAAAGCAGTGCCCCGGCCAGCGGCGCGGCGACACAGGGGCCGACGATCAGCGCCGACAGCGCCCCCATCAGGAAAACGCCGAGGCCGCGGCCGCCCTGCAGGTGTCCCGCTTCATCCGACAATTTGCTCTGCAGTGAAGTCGGCAACTGCAATTCATAGAAGCCGAACATCGAGAAGGAAAGCACGACGAAAA
>JAUYQT010000371.1 GCA_030697085.1 Azonexus sp.
GCTCTACCAACTGAGCTACTGCCGCGTCAAACAGAGCGCGCATTATAGATTCACCAAGAAATTTGTCAACATCCTGTCTTATTTTTCTGCACTACGCTTTGCAATCTCCGGCCAGGCCATGCGCAAGTAGTAACCCATAGACCACAGCGTCAGCAAAGCCGCTATCCAAATCAACCAGTTACCAAGCGTGCGAAGATCCAGACCAAGAAATGGTGCGTAATACAATAATGCTGGAATGGCGAGCATTTGTGCGACAGTCTTGATCTTGCCGAGCATGGAGACGGCAACGTTCTTGGCTGCCCCTATTTTGGCCATCCACTCGCGCAACGCGGATATGGTGATTTCCCGGCCGATGATAATCGTTGCGACAATGGCATCAGCTCTACCCAATTGCACAAGAATGATCAGCGCAGCTGCGACCATTAATTTATCGGCAACCGGATCAAGGAATGCGCCAAAGGCCGATGTCTGGTTGAGTTTTCGTGCCAAGTAGCCATCGGCCCAGTCTGTAATCGCTGCTGCAACAAAAATTAGCGTTGCCACAAGATCCCGTTGATGCGGCTCGGCCCAGCTTGCTGGCAGAAAATAGACGGCAATCATCAACGGAATCGCGACGATACGAAGCCAGGTCAGTAAAATTGGGAGATTAAAAGGCATGTGTCAGTGTAGTGCAGAATGAATTTTATCGGCCATTTCCTGACTGATACCTGTGACTTCCGCCAGCTGATCGGCGGTGGCTGCGAGCACGCCGGCCAGACCTCCACATCGAGCGACCAGTGCCTTTCTTCTCGCCGGACCAATGCCCGGCAGGCTGTCGAGCTTCGATGTTTTTCTTGCCTTGCCACGCTGGGCGCGGTGGCCGGTGATGGCAAAACGGTGCGCTTCGTCACGAATTTCCTGGATCAAATGCAAGGCCGGGTGGTGTGCCGGCAATTGTAGCGGATCGCGCCCCTCCGGGAAAATCAGCGTTTCCAGACCAGGCTTGCGCCCTTCGCCTTTGGCAACGCCAAGCATGGGTAGGTGGGATAGCCCGAGATCGGCTAGCGCACTGTAAGCCGAACTTACCTGCCCTTTACCACCATCAATCAAGATAAGGTCTGGTGCAACCCCCTCCCCTGCCGCAATATTTCCGTAGCGTCGACTAACGGCTTGACGCATGGCGGCGTAGTCGTCCCCGGGCTGAATATCGCGGATATTAAAGCGGCGATAATCCGCTTTTTTCATGCCATTTCCCTGGTAGACCACGCAGGAAGCGACCGTCGCTTCCCCCTGGGTGTGGCTGATATCGAAGCATTCAATCCGGGAGATGGCCTCAGCAAGCTGCAAAGCCTCCTGCAAGGCAGCTAAGCGCTGCTCTTGTTGGGCGGTAGCTTGATTTCGGGCCGCGATGGCAAGCTGGGCATTTTGCAATGCCATGTCGACCCAGGCTTTATTGACGATTGAGTAAGCCTCAAGGATTGGGACATGACGCCCCGCCAGTTGCGCTAGCGAGCGTTCTGCTTCACCCTTTTCTTCTTCTGCCGGCAAAGGAAGAACAAGGAGCCGGGCAGGAGCCGGATGGGCTGCGTAATGTTGATGGATAAAAGCAGCAACGGCATCGGCCGCCGTTGATTCACCGGCATTACTGGGAAATAATGGCCGATCACCGAGATGCCTGCCACCTCGAACCATGGCGATATTGACGCATAACTGCCCCGCCGCGTGAAGGGCGACAACAATATCGACGTCCTCACCTTTGCTGCTTGAAATGAATTGCTTTTCTTGAACCTGGCGCAGGGACTGAATCTGGTCGCGAAACACTGCTGCTTGCTCGAAAGCCAGGCGACTCGAGGCGTCTTCCATGGACTGGGTCAGGCGCTTATTGACTTCCTGCTGTTTGCCGAGCAGGAACATTGAGGCGAGCTGAACGTCGGCGGCGTAATTTTCTGGCGAGATATACCCGACACAGGGGCCTGTGCATCGTTTGATTTGGTAAAGCAGACAAGGACGCGAGCGATTGGCAAAAACGGTATCTTCACAGGTGCGTAGACGAAACATTTTTTGCAGCAGGTGGATGCTGTCGCGAACGGCCCACGATGATGGATAGGGTCCGAAATAATCCGCTTTACGATCCGGGTTGCCGCGGTAAAAGCCCAGGCGAGGAAACTCGCCTTTGGTTACCACAATATAGGGATAGGATTTGTCGTCGCGAAACAAGATGTTGTAGCGCGGCGATAGGGATTTGATCAGGTTATTTTCGAGCAGCAGCGCTTCTGCTTCAGTGCGCGTCGAAGTCGTTTCGATTGCTCCGATCTGGCTGACCATATGGGCAATACGCGGACTGGAGAGATTTTCGCGGAAATAGGACGAAACCCGCTTCTTCAGATTTTTGGCCTTGCCGACATAAAGCACCGCACCACCGGCATCAAGCATCCGGTAAACGCCGGGTAACTCGGTGAGCGAGGCTAGAAAGGCCTTGGCATCAAAACTCATAGCTGGCGCAACTTAGCTGAGATGGACTTTTACGCCGGCAAAAACGGCCTCAAAGCTTTCCCTCGAGAGGCGACCGGTGCGCCAGTTGTAGCCGCTGCAATGGTAGCTATCAACGAGCAAACGCCTGTCCGGCAAAGCATGCGTGACGTTATGACCAAACACATAGTGCTTAAGTTTGAGGTCGTAAGCCCAAAGCAATGCCTGATGGGCTATCGCCCCCAATGCGACGATTACTTTCAGGCGTGGCATGGCCGCCAACTCTGCCTTCAGATAATGGTTGCACTGGCGAATTTCGGCCGTTACTGGCTTATTGGCGGGCGGCAGACAACGCACGGCGTTGGTGATCCGGCAGTTGCTGAGCTGCATGGCAGGATTAGCCCAGCTATCCTCTCCAAGCGCCTCGGCTACGCTGGCAAAGCCAAAACGATGCAGCGCCGGATAGAGCAACTCGCCCGCCACGTCGCCGGTAAATGGCCGGCCGGTACGATTCGCCCCTTTTTCACCCGGGCCAAGGCCAACCACCAGCAGTTCAGCCGACAAAGGGCCAATGGCGGGAACGGGTAGCGCGTGCCAGTTCGGCTCACGCTGACGAATGTTTGCCAAGTGCGCAGCCAGGCGCGGGCAAGCAATGCAGTCTTGAGGATCATTAAATACGGGCATGGCGGCGATGTTAGCATGGCACCCATGCAGCTTCATTGGGACATCTTTTGCCGGGTTATCGATAACTACGGCGACATCGGCGTGTGCTGGCGACTCGCCCGACAGCTCGCGAACGAACATGGGAAAGAGGTTCGGCTATGGCTTGATGATCTGAATAGCTTGCAGCCCTTATGTCCTGACGTAAATGTCTTATTGGCCGAACAGCTTTGTCAGGGTGTCAAAATTTTCCACTGGACTGCAAATACTGCGGTCGACCGCGTTGCCGAGGTAATTATTGAAGGCTTTGCCTGCGAATTACCGCATGCTTACCAGCATGCTATGGCCCAGGTAACACCCCAACCAACCTGGATCAATCTCGACTACCTGACGGCTGAATCCTGGGCTGAAAGCTGTCACGGGATGGCGTCGCCCCACCCTTCCCTGCCGCTGGTTAAATACTTTTTCTTTCCAGGTTTCTCTCCTGCAAGCGGCGGCTTGTTGCGAGAAAGGAACTTGCTGGCTGAACGTGACCAGCTGATGGCCGGCATTGATCGCAATGATGCGCTGGATATCAGCTTGTTTTGTTATGGCAGCGCACCAGTGGGTAAATTACTCGACGTGCTAACCGACTCGGACACTGAGATCCGACTGCATGTCGCACCGGGCAAACCGCTGGCAGCGGTGATTGCCCATCTGGGCGGCGACGCCCCTTGGCAATGCGGTCATTTGAGCGTGCTGCCCTTTGATTTTTTGCCCCAAGATAATTTCGATCGGCTGTTATGGCGTTGTGACATTAACTTTATTCGCGGTGAAGACTCTTTCGTTCGTGCTCAATGGGCGGGCCAGCCTTTTGTCTGGCAAATTTACCCACAGGAAGAGGAGGCGCATTTAGTCAAACTATCGGCTTTTCTTGGCTGCTACACGCAAGGATTAAGCACCGCTGCGACGAATGCTGCGGTCAACCTCTTTAAAGCCTGGAATTCCGCCACTGACTTGCGTCAAGCATGGTCAGACTTTCTGCTCGCCAGGCCGGAAATCATCAAGCACAACCGCCGTTGGGCCACCCAGCTTGCCAACAATCCCGATCTCACGAACGCACTCGTCAAGTTCTGTGAGGCCAAGGTATAATCCAAGGCTTTAATTTTTCAGATTTTTGGGAATCCCGAATGAAGACCGCACAGGAACTCCGCATCGGCAACGTCATTATGGTTGGTGCCGACCCACTCGTCGTCCTAAAGGCCGAGTACAACAAGTCCGGCCGTAATTCGGCTGTCGTCAAGATGAAGCTCAAGAATCTGTTGACCGAGGCTGCGTCCGAATCCGTATATAAGGCCGACGACAAGTTTGAAGTCGTCCAGCTCGACAAGAAGGAAGTGACCTACTCCTACTTTGCCGACCCGATGTACGTTTTTATGGATACCGACTACGAGCAGTTTGAAGTCGAAGCTGAAAGCATGACGGACGCGCTGAAATATCTTGAAGACGGCCTGGCTTGTGAAGTCGTTTTCTACAACGGCAAAGCCATTTCCGTTGAATTGCCAAATAGCGTGATTCGCGAAGTCATCTACACCGAACCTGCCGTCAAAGGCGACACCTCCGGCAAGGTCATGAAGCCGGCCAAGCTGGCCAGCGGTTTTGAGCTGCCGGTGCCGGCCTTCGTCAATATTGGCGACAAGATTGAAATCGACACCCGTACCGACGAATACAAGGGCCGCGCCAAGTAATCTGTAGCCTTTTCAGTACGTGAATCGGGCAGCTTCGGCTGCCCGATTTTTTTTCAGGCGGTCAAACGAACAATGGCTTGCTGTGCGGTGACATAGCCCGGATCGAGTTGCAGAGACAACCAGTCTTTGGCAGCTTGTTTGGGGATCAATGCCTCAACCCGTTTTCCGCGAAGCGGATCGATCTGCGGTTGCCAGTTGGCCAAGACGTCCGCCACCGACTCCGGTGAATTACATACCAGCAACATATCGCATCCCGCCTGATAGGCCGCTTCAACACGACTCAGCATGCCACCAACCACACCGGCGCCTGCCATTGATAAATCGTCAGTAAAAACAACACCGTCAAATTTAAGGTTGTTCCTCAAATAATCGATCCATTTATTTGAGAAAACGGCTGTAGTGCAGTCCATGCATTGATAAATAACGTGCGCCGCCATGACAGCCTCGAGCCGCAGTTGACGGTAAGGACTCAGGTCTTCCTGTATCGCTTCGAGGCTGCGCTCATCAACCGGCAGCGCAACATGGGAATCCGGAATGACATAACCATGCCCAGGAAAGTGTTTGCCACAGGAGCCCATGCCAGCTTGGCGCAATCCCTTCGCCAGCGCCCCGGCCAAAGCAATATCTGCAGCTGGCTGACGGTGAAAGGCTCGATCACCAATGACGCGCGATGGGCCATAGTCCAGATCAAGCACCGGTGTAAAGGAATAATCGACACCGCGGGCGCGCAATTCAGCGGCCAAAATATAACCCACCTGGCAGGCTGCTTCGAGCGCCATCTCCGGCTGCTCATCCCACAGGCGGCCAAGGGTGGCCATACTGGGCAGGCGGGTAAATCCATCACGAAAACGCTGCACCCGGCCTCCCTCATGATCAACCGCAATCAGCAACGCTGGCCTACGCAGGGCATGAATTTCTGCGGTCAACTGCACTAATTGCGCTGAATCGACGTAGTTGCGGGTAAAGAGAATGATGCCGCCCACCAGCGGGTGGCAGAGTCGCTGCCGATCAAGTTCAGTCAGTTGTGTACCAACAATATCGATCATCAGCGGGCCGAGGGCGAGTTGAATCATGGGCATTCCAGAATGACGTAGGCGATGGCGTAATCGGCTTCATCGCTTAGGGAAAGGTGGGCGATAAAACCTTTGTTTTCGACCATTTCTGCGAGTTGACCGCAGAAGTCTAAAATCGGCTTGCCCAATTCGTCGTGACTAACGGCTATCGCTGACAACACCGCTGGTGGGCGAATTCCCGTACCCAGCGCCTTGCTGAAAGCCTCCTTGGCAGCAAAGCGCTTGGCGAGAAAACGTCCTTTATCAGCGGACTTGGCAAAGTCAGTCATTTCTTGTGGCGCCAGCAAACGCTGCAATGCTTTTTCACCGTGGCGTTCCCACATGCTTTGCAAACGTTTGATCGCAACGATATCGGTGCCGATGCCGTAAATCATGAAGGCTGTTGCGCCGCCTCACGCATCAGTTGCTTCATTTCGCGGACCGCTTGGCGCAAACCAACGAAGACGGAACGACTGACGATGGCGTGACCAATATGCAATTCACGCACGCCAGGCAGTTTGGCGACCGCTTGTACGTTGTAATAATTAAGGGCATGCCCGGCATTGAAGCGCATATCAAGCGCCTGAATCCGCTCTCCGGCCAGACGAATTTTGGCCAATTCAGCGACTACAGCGGGTGCTTCAGTATCACGTCCCAGGGCGTAGAAAGCGTGGGCGTAAGGACCGGTGTGAATTTCACAAACCCGGACACCCACCCGTGCCGCAGCTTCGATCTGCGCGATTTCGGCATCGATAAAAACACTGGTCACAATGCCGGCATCAGCCAGACGGGAAATTACCGTCTTCAAGCGCGCCTCCTGGGCCAGCACATCAAGACCACCTTCGGTCGTCACTTCATGTCGGCCTTCCGGCACCAGCATGGCCATTTCTGGCTTCAACTGACAAGCGATCCCGAGCATCTCATCGGTCGCCGCCATTTCCAGATTGAGCTTGACCTGAGTCAGTTCGCGCAGTCGCCGAACATCCGTATCCTGAATATGGCGACGGTCCTCACGCAAATGCACGGTAATCCCATCCGCCCCACCAAGATGCGCCTCAACCGCGCCCCAAACCGGATCCGGCTCATAGGTACGGCGTGCCTGGCGCAACGTGGCAATGTGGTCAATATTGACACCCAGTTCGATCATAATTCCTGCAGCTCCCTGAATATTTTGCGGGTTTCGAGTTCCTTGCCAGCCAGATAATAGGCCATCAAAGTACGCATCAACTGTTTCGACTCCAAGCGCGAACGCGGGTCGGTAAAGTCCTCAGCCTCCAGATCAAGTAGCGTCTTGCCACTCACCACCTGCTCCGCCACCTCGGCATGTGCCAAAAGCACCGGCCCCTGTTCCATGCGATAGGTATAGCTCGCCGACGCAACGATAGCGCCGCCCGCGCTGTCATGCAGCAGGGTCAAGCCATAACCCAGTTCCTGCAACAACGCCTTTTCAAAGCAGCGCAGATCAGCTTCACGTACTTTGCCACCAGGATCAGCCCCCAGATGAGCCAGCATTTCGGCATAACGCACAAAAAGCCGCTCATGAGCATCCTCGCGAGGCAGCAAATGCATTAGTAATTCGTTGAGGTAATAGCCACAAAATAAAGCCTCACCCGCCAGCAAAGGCTGGCCGCCCTGCCATTCGGCCTTCATCAGCGTCAAGACATCGCCTTTGCCGGCCCAGCCCACCTCAAGCGGCTGAAAGCCCATCAAAAGTCCGCGAATCGCTGAACGAGGGCGACGCGCACCACGCGCCAACAGGGCAACTCGCCCGAAATCCCGGGAAAAAACTTCAACAATCAGGCTGGTTTCCCGAAACGGGTAGCTGTGCAAGACGTAGGCCGGCTGGCCGTCGACTTTGCTGCGCAAGCTCATTCGTAACCGAGGCTCTTCAGCAGGCGCTCGTCATCGTTCCAGCCGGATTTAACCTTGACCCAGATTTCAAGATAAACCTTGCTATCGAACAAACGCTCCATATCCCGCCGCGCCTCGCTGGCAATCCGCTTCAGTGATTCGCCACCCTTGCCAATGACGATGGCCTTGTGGCCGTCACGGTCAACGACAATTGCTGCAAAAATTCGCCGAAGATCGCCTTCCATTTCAAATTTTTCAATTTCAACGGTTGTGGCATAGGGCAACTCGTCACCGAGCAAACGGAAGACTTTCTCGCGGATATATTCGGCAGCGAGAAAGCGTTCGCTTTTGTCCGTCAACTCATCCTCCGGGAACATCAAGCCTTCATTAGGCAGATGC
This sequence comes from Azonexus sp., assembly GCA_030697085.1. GTDB lineage: Bacteria > Pseudomonadota > Gammaproteobacteria > Burkholderiales > Rhodocyclaceae > Azonexus. Next base: position 8,138 of record JAUYQT010000371.1, read on the forward strand.
TTGCGCGCCTCTGCGAGCAACTCATCCGTCTGCTTACCTTTGGTCGCGCTAATCGGCACAATTGCGGCGTAATCATGTTCCGCCGACACCATGGCAAGGAATGGCAGCAAAGCCGTACGATCTTTCAACTGGTCGGTCTTGTTGATCACCAGAATAACCGGCCGATCTTTCGGCAACAATCTAACCACCGCCTGATCCTTGGCATCGTAGCGCCCTGCCTCAATAACGAAGAGCACCAGATCAACATCACTTAATGTCTGCGTGACACCACGATTCATCGCCCGATTTAGCGCATTACCATATTTTGTCTGAAAACCTGGCGTATCGACAAAGACGAATTGCGCATCTTCGTTGGTCACAATACCGGTGATCCGGTGCCGAGTCGTTTGGGCTTTGCGCGAAACGATGCTGATTTTCTCCCCAACCAGGCGGTTGAGTAAGGTTGACTTGCCGACATTGGGTCGACCAACAATAGCGATATAACCTGAACAGATCTTCTTCATGCCTTCAATTCTTTCAATGCCTTGTCGGCCGCAACCTGTTCGGCAATACGACGACTCGCGCCATAACCGATGGTACGCAAGGGTGGGTTATCAATTTCACACGCCACCTCAAAGCGCTGCTCATGGGCAGCGCCGGTGGCTTCAAGCAGAACGTAGCGAGGTACGGGCCTTTTGCGACCTTGCAGCCACTCTTGCAGACTCGTTTTTGCATCTTTCTGAACCTGCCCAGGCTTAAGTTCATCAAGCAGCGGCTGGTAGAGTTTGGCAATTACCGCATACGCCGCGTCAAAACCGGCGTCGAGATAAATGGCACCGAGCAATGCCTCAACCGTGTCGGCCAAAATCGACGGACGTTGCGCCCCACCGCTTTTCAATTCACCTTCACCCAACCGCAGGCATTCTCCGATATTCAAGCTCAGCGCCAAGCGATGCAGCGCATCCTGGCGAACAAGATTGGCCCGCAAACGGGAGAGATCACCTTCGGGCAGATCGGGGAAACGATGAAACAAGGCAGCAGCAATAACACAATCGAGAATGCCATCGCCAAGAAATTCCAGGCGCTCATTGTTAGGCGTCCCAAAACTACGATGCGTCAGCGCCGTTCGGAGGAGTTTCTGATCCGAAAACTCATGTCCTAACGTTTTGGCGACCGAGAGCGCGCTCATGCCTTACTGTCCAGCGGTCGACCCTCGATAATCAATCAAAAGGCTGACATTCAAAAAGAGGGGAATACGTTTTTCGTAGGCAAATTCGATCACTACCTTGCCATTTTCCTTTGAAATATCCAGTTGATCACCCTTGAATTCGAGGTAATCAATATCGGCAAACTTATTGAATGCGTTACGGATGTCTGCCACTGTCGCATCTGGCGCCGCTTGTGCCGCAACCGCCTTTGTGTCTTTGACAATCTTGTAATACTCAATCGTCGTTGGCACGACTTTCATGCCCAGTACCGCCACCAAGAAGAAAATGATGCCCCAGAAGATCAAACCTGAGAGCGCTACACCACGTTGATATTTCATCATTGTCTCCTTACTTGAAGGAACCGATTCGGCTTAAATCGCCAAGATTCAACCAGATGAAGAATGCCTTGCCGACAATATTCTGTTCGGGAACAAACCCCCAGGCCCGGCTATCGCGACTGTTATCGCGGTTATCGCCCATCATGAAATAGTGACCAGCCGGCACTTTACAAGTTACACCAGCGGCATTGTAGGTGCAGTTTTCACGATTCGGAAAACGCCCAGGGTCGGGAACAAAGGCCGGCGCATCGGTATCGTTAAGGTAGCGATGCTCAACACCCATTTGCGCTTGATACTGCTCAGAGTAATACAAGCGCTCGGGATGCAAGTAATCGGCAACCTTGCTCGCTTCAACGGCTTCACCATTGATCGTCAGACGCTTGTTTTGATAGGAAATTGTGTCCCCCGGCAAACCAACCACCCGTTTAATGTAATCCAGCGAAGTATCTTCCGGGTAACGAAAAACCATCACATCGCCACGTTTTGGCAAGTTGATATCGATAATCTTCTTGTTGATCACCGGTAGGCGAATGCCGTAGGTAAATTTATTGACCAGAATAAAATCACCGACCAGCAGAGTCGGAATCATCGAACCAGAGGGAATCTTAAACGGCTCAAATAAAAAAGAGCGGAGCACGAAAACAATCAAAATAACCGGGAAAAAACTGGCGCCCCATTCAACCCAAAATGGCTCTTTAGCATTTTTAGCACGCAATTTCCGGCATTTCAGCACGTCGACCGCATAAAGAGCGCCGGTAAAAACCAGCAACACAAAAAGAATCAGGGCAAAGTTCATCGCGATTCTCAGTTATCGACGCGCAAAACAGCGAGGAAAGCTTCTTGCGGAATTTCCACACTACCCACTTGTTTCATGCGTTTTTTACCGGCCTTTTGCTTTTCCAGCAATTTCTTTTTACGACTGATATCGCCACCGTAACATTTAGCCAGCACGTCCTTGCGCATGGCTTTGACATTTTCCCGGGAGATGATGTGTGAGCCGATGGCAGCCTGAATAGCGACGTCATACATCTGGCGAGGTATTAATTCGCGCATTTTTGAGGCAAGTTCGCGACCACGATATTGCGCATTGGCCCGATGCACGATCAGCGACAGGGCATCAACTTTTTCGCCATTGATCAAGATATCCAT
>JAUYQT010000423.1 GCA_030697085.1 Azonexus sp.
CCTGAGCCGAGAAGAACTTGATTCCATTATCGTAATAAGGATTATGGGAAGCAGATATGACGATTCCGGCCTGCAAGCGAAGAGCACGTGTGAGGTAGGCAACTGCAGGCGTTGGCAACGGACCAACCAGACAAACATCCACTCCTGCTGCAGAAAACCCCGCTTCAAGAGCAGACTCCAGCATATAACCGGAAATTCGAGTATCTTTGCCGATCAGCACGGTAGGTCGCTCACCCGTAGGCATACTGCCCTGACTGAGCAAAACTTTTCCAGCTGAGTAACCCAGCCGCATGACAAAATCTGGCGTAATGGGTGACTGCCCAACAAGCCCACGCACCCCATCTGTACCAAAATATTTCCTACTCATTTATCTATTCCTCCCTGTTCAATGGCCCGCCAAACGGCCAAGGCATCTCTGGTCGCAGCAACATCATGCACACGCAATATTCTCGCACCTTTTTGTGCGGCGATAAGAGCTGCTGCAATGCTGGCTGCCTGACGTTGGTCGACCGGGCGATCCGTAATTTCACCCAGCATCGATTTTCGCGAAACACCCACCAATAATGGAAATTCATTACCAATGACTGCGGTCAACCCCTTAAACAGGGTCAAATTGTGATCAAGCGTTTTACCAAAACCAAACCCTGGGTCAAGAACAAGGCGACGGTCTGCAATCCCTGCCTGTCGGCAGCGCTGGACGGCCTGCGCCAGAAAATCTCGCACTTCAGCAAGTACATCTTTGTAACCTGGCGCATTCTGCATCGTGCAGGGCTTACCCTGCATATGCATCACACAAACGGCGCAATTGGTGGCGGCAACAGCAGAGATCGACTCGGGATCGGTCATTCCGGTAATATCGTTGATCATCGTTGCGCCAGCAGCCAAAGCCGCGCGCATCACCGAGGGTTTGTAGGTATCCACCGAAACAGGGATACCCCAAGTTGTGATTTCCTCAAGCACCGGAATGAGACGCTCAAGCTCCTCGCCCTCGGGAGTTGGTATTGCACCCGGGCGCGAAGACTCTGCACCGACATCAAGAATATCCGAGCCCGCCTCAAATTGCTGACGAGCGCGCTCAACGGCACGATCAATATTACCGACAAGACCATCACCAGAAAATGAGTCCGGCGTCAGGTTGACGATACCCATGAGTAAAGGACGAGCGAGCGATAGGCGATACGAACCACAGTGAAAAAATGTCATAGCACAAAAGAAAAAGGCCGGGATTCTCTCCCGGCCGAATTAAAAATAATTTGAATTATGCGGTTGCTGGGGCCGTTGGTTCAGCGCCAGGTGTGTCACTCGGCGTTACCGAGCGCGCAGTACTTTGAGTTGGCTTTGGTGGGCGTGGTGCCTTATCAGCCATGATGTCATCAATTTGATCGGCATCCAGCGTTTCCCACTCAAGCAACGCGTGGGCCATGACCTCGACCTTCTCACGGTTCTCTTCGAGTAGCTTTCGAGCGAGTGCATATTGCTCATCGATAATCCGACGCATTTCGGTGTCGACCTTTTGCATTGTCGCTTCCGACAAGTTTTTATGCTGCGTCACCGAACGACCAAGAAAAACTTCGCCCTCATTTTCACCATAAACCATCACACCAAGATCTGACATACCGTAGCGAGTGACCATGTCGCGCGCCATAGAGGTAGCTCGTTCAAAGTCATTTGAAGCACCAGTTGTCATCTGATTCATGAACAGTTCTTCAGCAATACGACCTCCAAACAGCACTGCAATACGGCTCATTAGATACTGACGATCATAGGCATAGCGATCTTCTTCCGGCAGTTGCATCGTCAACCCCAGCGCACGGCCGCGCGGAATAATGGTGACCTTATGCACAGGATCAGACTTCGGCATCAGCTTCGCAATCACAACGTGACCCGACTCGTGATAAGCCGTATTCCTTTTCTCCTCCTCATTCATCACCATGCTACGGCGCTCAGCGCCCATCATGATCTTGTCTTTAGCCTTCTCGAAATCATCCATATCAACCAGGCGCTTGTCGCTGCGAGCTGCAAACAGGGCAGCCTCATTGACCAGGTTAGCCAAGTCTGCCCCGGAGAAACCAGGTGTTCCACGGGCAATTAGATCGGGTCTGACGTCACCGGAAATTGGCACTTTACGCATGTGCACCTTAAGGATTTCTTCACGGCCACGAATATCTGGTAGCGGTACAACAACCTGACGATCAAAACGCCCCGGACGAAGCAAGGCTGGATCGAGGATATCAGGACGATTGGTCGCTGCAACCACGATAATCCCGGCATGACCTTCAAAGCCATCCATCTCAACCAGCAACTGGTTTAAGGTCTGCTCACGCTCATCATTACCACCGCCAACACCCGCGCCGCGATGGCGACCAACGGCATCAATTTCGTCGATAAAAATGATACATGGCGAATGCTTCTTGGCATTTTCGAACATATCACGAACACGCGCCGCACCAACACCAACAAACATTTCAACAAAATCTGAACCAGAAATGCTGAAGAATGGCACCTTGGCTTCGCCAGCAACAGCCCTGGCCAAGAGTGTTTTTCCGGTCCCCGGATTGCCAACCAAAAGCACGCCTTTCGGAACTCGGCCACCAAGCTTCTGGAATTTGGAAGGGTCACGCAGAAAATCGACCAGCTCCTGCACCTCTTCTTTTGCCTCATCACAACCCGCTACATCAGCAAAGGTAATGGTGTTCTGTGCCTCATCGGTCATACGGGCACGGGATTTGCCAAAGGAGAAAGCACCTCCCTTGCCACCGCCCTGCATTTGGCGCATGAAAAACACCCAGACGCCAATTAAGAGGAGCATTGGAAACCAACTGACGAAAAGGCTCATCAGGAAGGACTGCTCCTCTTCGGGCCTGGCTTCGATTTTTACGCCACTCTTTAAAAGATCGGAAACCAGCCATAGATCGGGTGGTGCATACGTCGTGATGCGCTTACCCTCGGTTGTCGTCGCCTTCAAGGTACGGCCTTCCATCACTACCTTAGTAATGCGCCCCTGTTTCACTTCTTCAATGAATTCGGAATACTCGATTGAACCTTGGGCGACCTGGCGCGTATTAAATTGATTGAACACAGTCATCAGCACAAGACCAATGACTAGCCAAATTGCGAGGTTTTTGAACGTATTGTTCAAGCTTGCACTCCTTCTACAGCTTCAAGCGATAAAAGCGCCATTCTAAACAAAAAGCTTCAGCGCAATGTGTGGCCGAGCAAATAAAGCTCTGCACTTCTGTCACGAGAGGCATCTGGTTTACGTACTGCAACCGTCTTGAAAGCCTCACGCATCGAACGGAAAAAATTTTCATAATCTGTTCCCTGAAATACTTTGACCAGAAAAGCGCCATCGGGTTTCATATGAGCGAGGGCGAATTCAAGACTTAGCTCAGCCAAGTGCATAATGCGCGCCTGATCAATTAACGGAACACCTGACATATTGGGGGCCATATCGGACATTACAAGCCCAACCTGACGACCATTCAGCTTCTCCTTTAGCTTCGCCAAAACATCATCCTCGCGAAAATCGCCCTGGATGAATTCGACGCCATGAATCGGCTCCATTTCAATCAGATCAAGGGCAAACACCAACCCCCCGTCGCCCACCCGCTTGACCGCCACCTGCGACCAACCGCCGGGGGTGGCCCCCAGGTCAACGACGACCTCTCCCTTTTTCAGCAATTTGTCCTTGTCGTCGATTTCCATTAATTTGAATGCAGCACGTGAACGCCAACCTTCTTTTCTGGCGAGCTGCACGTACGGGTCATTGAAATGCTCGCGCATCCAAGCTTTACTGGTCCTGGTTCTAGCCATTCGGTAAAATGCCGTTTTTGAAAGGTTTTCTCATGTTGCCATTATCCTCCGACGAACGCCGCGAATTACGCGCCCGTGCTCATAGTCTTAATCCTGTTGTTTCAATTGCCGAAAGCGGCCTGACCGAAGCAGTAATGAAGGAAATCGAAATCAGCCTCAAAGCCCACGAGTTGATCAAGATACGCGTATACGGCGACAGCCGTGAAAATCGTGAAGCCTACTTTGCCCGGATATGCAGTGAACTTAGCGCCGCCCCGGTTCAACACATCGGCAAATTGCTTGTCGTCTATCGCCCTGACCCGACTGCAAATGCTGCGGCCAAGGCGGCAAATGCTTCAAAATCCAAGCGCTCAGAGAGCGAGCCACGGCGCACCAAACGCAGCTTTCAAGGCTGATTATCTCAGCCCTCGATTGACCCAAACAAGTAACCACAAACCCAGCAGACTCTGTGCCAAATAGAGAATGCTGGAAATTCCATGCCAAGTCGCAAAACGGTCACGCAAGAGACTTTCCATGACCTCCCGCGGCAAGGCATCTGCTTTTAACTCGACCATAATCGGCTGAATCCCAAACTGGCTGACGACCGTCAGTAGGACCATTACCAAAATCAGCCAGAAACCGGCACCACGAAAAAACCGGCTGCCTAAACGAATAAACAAAAAAATAAGCAAATAGGCAGCGCAGCCTAAGCTAACCCAGCCGATCAAGCCAAACAGTTTGCCGGCAATGACTCCTGCCAGTTGGCGATCACCTAGACTGGAAAACAAAACTGGCGCCACAACGTAGCCAATCGTCCATAGACCGCCAATCCACAGCGTGACGGCTGCAAAATAAAGAACCTCTGAGAACTTACGCATGATTCAGGCTCTCTGGCTTATGGCACCAATGCAGGATTTGCATGTGCAGAAAGTCAAAAATCTTTATTCGTAACGAACGTCAATGATTTCAAACTCGCGGATACCACCTGGTGCCTGTACCTGGGCAATATCGCCGGCATATTTAC
>JAUYQT010000439.1 GCA_030697085.1 Azonexus sp.
TTCATAGGCGTCAAGCGCTCGTTGGCGATCCGTTGCAATGACCAGCGGCAGAAAAGTTTTGCCACAGCAATCCGCCGCGCTATAACCGATCAGCTCGGTGCTCTTGGGATTGATGTATTGCAGCAGGCCGTCCTGAATAATGCCGATGCTGACCGGTAGTTGTTCAATCAGGCTGCGATAGCGTTGCTCGGACTCCAGCAAGGCTTGTTGCGTCATGTGGCGGAGCGTAATGTCGCGGCAAAAGCCGACCGTGCCAATGGCTTGGTCGGCGAGAAGAACCGGGGAGCGGTAGATTTCAAACCAGCGTAATTCGCCGCCAATGCTCAGTTGCTCTTCGATCGTTGAAGGTTCGCCGGAGCTGAGGGCGGCCTGATCTGCGGCGCGAAAACGTTCAGCCTGTTCTCGGGGGGCGATATCGAAATCAGTTTTTCCGGTCAGCGCCTCGGCCGATGGACACGCAAAATTTGCCGCAAAAGGCGCGTTGACCGCAACAAAATGGCTTTCGGCATCCTTGAGCCAGACCATAAAGGGAAAGTTGTCGAGGACGGCGCGCTGATATTGTTCGCGCCGCTGCAGTGCCTTTTGGGCCTGGCGTTCGGCGGTAACGTCGATGACCACCATCCGGCACTCATCGGCATTCTCGTTCGGAATCGCCTCAATTCTGACCGTGGCTGGCGGACGATGGCTGGTTGCCTTGAGGTCGATTTCGCAAACTGTCTTTTGCGTCGCCTCAAGCACTTTAGCCATAAACGCCTTGAAAAGCGGCGCATCCTCGGGCGCAACCGAACTGATGAATGAATGGCGACTTCTCTGGGAACCCTTGATGCCAAGAAGAATGGCGCCGGCCAGGTTGAGATCGATAATGACCCCCTGCTGATTGAGGGTGAAATAGCTAACGGGTGCAAAGTCGTAAATATCGGCATAGCGATCACGCAATGAGTCAGCCTCTTGAAAGGCCTGACGTAGCGTCTCATTGTGCATTTCCAGTTCGATTTGATGGACCTGGAGTTCGTGCACACTTTGGGCATCATGCCACGGTGCTGGCGCGCTATCCGGCGGCCCTTGTCGCCAGCGTTCCTCGGCTTGCTGGTGGACGGAACTGACTTTCGGCCGGGTGTGGCTTCTGCTGCGCAGCGGGTTGCCCAATTGAAAAAGTCGATCGTATTCCGCTTTTACAGCGCGATAGCATTCGCATGCGCCTGCCTCCAGCCCGGGTCGGTCAATCACTTTGATCAGTCCGCGGCTGTACTTGATCAGACCTGCCGCCTGCAACTTTCCAGCCGCTTCGGTCACTGCTTCGCGGCGGACGCCGAGCATGTTGCCGATCAGTTCATGGGTGAGGTGGATCTCGTTGTCAGGCAAACGATCAAGGCTGAGCAACAAAAAGCGGCACAATTGCTGGTCGACCGTATGGTAACGATTGCAAATCACGCTCTGCGCCATTTGCGTCATCAATGCCTGGGTATAGCGTAACGTCACATCCTGCAGCTCTCCGCACTGAGCCAGTTCCCACTGCATGACTTCGGCCTTCAGCCGGTAAGCCTCGCCGCTGCTCTGGGCAATGGCCTGGTAGGTTGTGGTGTGATCACCGAGTAACACGGGAATGCCGACAAAGCCTTCCTTGCCGATAATGGCCAGTTCGGCCGACCCGCCATTTTGTGTCGTGAAAACCAGTGAGATGATGCAGTTGATGGGAAAGTAAATGTGTTCGACGCTCTTTTCAGCCTCATGGATCAGCTGACCAGCCTTCAGCGAGACGAGTTCAAGATCATCCTGCAGGCGGGCATAGTCGTTGGTGTTGATGGCCCCTAGAATTCGGTTCAGTTTAGGGTGGGGAGCGAAGGCAGGGAGCATTTTTACCTTTTACGGGGGCGGCACAGCCAAGGACGGAAACTTTTCGCGATTGATGATCAGCGGCTAAACGAGACTCAGCGAAACATTTGATATTTGCTGCGTATGTTCGCTAACGTACGCAGATTGCGCCGGGGTTGCCATACCTGATTCTGCGGTCGCTCTACCGTCAATTGCTTATTCAAAAGACATGGCGCCGCGTCTCCTTGCGGGCATGAGCCTGCCGCGCAGGGACCCTATCGTTGCTTTGCGCCGGCCATCCCGCCCAAACGCACCAATGGATACGTCCAACTGAGGAATCAAGGTTAAAGAACGTCTGCCAGCGTTGGCGCTCTTCCGGCGCGAGAAAGCTTATGGCGCTTGCCGCAAAACGTGCTTCAGCATTCTCACGCAAGATTTTCTTGCGATCCGGGGTATCTGTTATCAGTTTGCTATGGGCTTATTGGTGGCATGGGCGCCACAGTTGCCCCAACATTAGCCGCGGCCGCATCGGCGGGCTGTGCGTCAGCACGCATAGAGCGCGGGTCATTTTGTGCCGCCTGTTTTGCTGCCGCTGTTTTCCCCGGGTATTTTTTCAGCCTTGCGGTCAACGGGAAATTTTGACCATTTTTCGCTTGTTTCCTGGCAAAAAATAGCTAGTTCCCGCAGTACGCCACGGACTGCAAGATTCGCCGCAGTGACGCCGCCGTAAGGGGTTTCGCTGTCTGCCGTGACCGTCTGTTCAAATTCGCGAGTGGCGATTATCTGGCGTGTTGCGTTGGCAACGAAATAGGCGCGTAGCGTGAAGCGAGCCTGACCGGGCTGGCGGCCCACTTCATGCTGTAAACGGATGATTTCAACGTGCAGACCAAGATCAGCGGTGGCGCTGCTGGGCGACAAAATAACGGCGCCGAAAGCCGCGGTGTTTTCAACGGCGCTGACGATCATCGGCGCCAGCATGCGGGCCGGTGTGTCTACCCATTCGCTGTGGGCATAGTATTCAAGCTGATAGGGCTGGCGAACGTAGATGATGCGCCGGCTGTTAAAACCCGCTGCCGCCTGGGGGGGGCTGATGATCAGCGTGGTGGCGGCCGTTGCCGTCGTGGCTGCGGCTGGCGGCGCGGTGGTTTGGGCCGATGTCAGGGCGTAAAAGTGCGGCGGTGGTGTTGGCGGCGGTAACCAGGTGCTGCAGGCGCCGAGCAGGGCCAGTAACAGGCTGGCTGTGGTCAGTCTGAATATTAATGTGAAGAAGTGTTGGCTCATGGTTGCGCTCCGCTGGGTGCTGGCGTTGAAGATTCGCCCGGCCCTTCCGGTGGCGGGCTGCGGCCAAACAGCAGGCCGTTCGGGTGGCGTTCGGTTTGTTCGACAAGACGGCGCAGCGCACCGGATAGCACGTTGAGTTCGCCAAGCAGACGTTCCAGTTCGGGTAGCGTCTCAGTGCTGAAATTTTTGACGTCGGCGCCTATTGAGTTAACCGTTTCGCCCGCGCTGGCACTGGTCAGGGTGACTTGTTCGCCCATTTTTTCGATCGACCTGGCGCTGCGCTCGATGCGCTCGAACAAGGGGCCCAGTTGAGCGGATGCTCGTGCCGTGTTTTGCAAGGTACGGTCCGCATTGACCAGGCTGGCATCGAGCTTGTCATTGCGGGCGGCGATGGTGTGGGCGACGCTGGCAATGTCGGCCAGTGCGTTTTTGACTGATGTCTGATTTTCCTGGCTGAGCATGGCATTGAGATTGCTCGATGTGTTGTCCAGTTTGCCCAGAACGTTGGTCAGTATGTTTTCCAGCCGGGCGCTGATCGAAGGAGCGGTGCGGATCACCGGGTATTCGTTACCCGGCAGGGTGCGAAGTGGCGGCGAACTCTTGTTGCCGCCGCTGAGTTCGACATAGGCGATACCGGTCAGGCCCTGGGTTTTGAGTGTGGCGACGGTGTTTTCCCGAATCGGCGTGCCCTGTTCGATGGCGAGGAGCAAAATTACCCGTTCCGGGTTCTCCGGGTCGAGGTGAATCTGCGCCACCTTGCCGACATTGACGCCGTTATATTTGAGCGGCGCATTGAGATTCAGCCCGGCGACTGATTCATCTTCAATCGCCATGTAAAGGTCGTATTGGGTCTGGAAGACGCCGCCCGAGGCGATCCAGAGCACGGTGCCGACCATGACGGCGCCGAGGATCAGGACAAATCCGCCGACCAGCGCATAGTTCACTTTTGTTTCCATCAACGGCTCCCGATACTTTTGCTGTTTTGGCTCTGAGGCGCTCGGCCGCGTGGCCCGGCGAAAAATTTCTCGATGGCGGGGTTGTCACTCTGCGCCAGCTCAGACATTGAACCGATGCCTTGCACCCGGGTATCGGCAAGAACGGCGACGCGGTCGGCGGTTTGCCAGAGCAGGTCGAGATCGTGCGTGATCATCACGATGCTCAGACCGAAGCGGTCGCGTAGCTGGCGAATCAGCTGGTCGATTTCACCGGCACTTGCCGGATCAAGCCCGGCGGTCGGTTCATCGAGAAAGAGCAATTCCGGATCAAGCGCCAGGGCGCGGGCCAGCGAGGCGCGCTTGAGCATGCCGCCGCTCAGCTCTGCCGGGTACTGCTCGCCCACTTTTGCTTTGAGGCCGGTCATGGCCAGTTTCCAGGTGGCGATTTCATCGATCAGCGAATCGTTCAGCCGGGTGTGTTCGCGCAACGGCAAACCGATATTTTCTTTCACCGTCAGGGCGCCGAATAAGCCGCCATGCTGAAACATGACACCCCAGCGCTGGCGCAGGGCGAGTGCATCGGCATCGCTGATGTTCTGCAACTCAACGTCGAGGACGCGGATCGAGCCGGCGTTGGGGCGCTGGAGCAGAATCATTTCGCGCAGCAGTGTTGATTTGCCCGAGCCGCTGCCGCCGATCAGCGCAAAAATTTCGGCACGTTGTACTTCGAGGTCGATCTCGTTATGGACGATGTGCTCGCCGAAGCGGGTCGATAGCCGGCTGATTTCGATAACGGTGGCCGGCTTGCTCTGTGTCGCTGTCATCTCAGATGCCCATGGCGCTGAAGACAACGGAAAATAGCGCATCGGCGACGATGACCAGGAAAGTCGCCTGGACGACGCTGCGCGTGGTCTGACGGCCGACATTGTCGGCGCCGCCGGTGGTGCGGAAGCCTTGAAAACAACCGACGACGGCAATGATCAGCGCGAAGGCGGGCGCTTTGCAGATGCCGATCAGATAGTCGGTGATGCTGACCGCTTTGGTAAAGCGTTCGAGAAATTCGCTGAAGCCGACATCGAGCTGGGCGCGTGCCATGACCATGCCGCCGAAGACGCCGAGAAAGTCGGCGAATACGGTCAACAGCGGAAAAGCGATGAAAAGCGCGATGATTTTGGGCAGGACGAGTAACTCGAGCGGGGCGATGCCGAGGGTGCGCATGGCGTCGATTTCCTCGGTGACGGCCATCGTGCCGATCTGCGCCGCGTAGGCTGAACCGGAGCGGCCGGCGATGATGATGGCGGTGATCAGTGGCGCAAATTCGCGCAGCATGGAGAGGCTGACCAGATCGACGACAAAGATGTTGGCGCCGTACTGCCGGAGCTGGCCGGCGCCTTGATAGGCGACGACGATGCCAAGCAGGAAGGAGAGCAGGCCGACGATGGGCAGGGCGTCGACGCCGGCGAGGCGGATGTTGTAAAGGATGGGGCGCCAGCGGAAACGTGCCGGGTGGGCAATGCTGCCGGCCAGTGCGACGGCGGTTTCACCGACAAAACTGAGCAGCGCCAGTCCTTGTTCGCTGAAGGCCTGCGTCTTTCGGCCAATGCTTGCAAGGCCGGAGCTTGGTTCAGTGGCGAACGGCGTTGGGGCGCTGGTTTGCTCCGCGATTTCCTGCTCGGCGAGCGCCAGCATTGCCGCGAAATCCGGGTGCAGGTTGTTGATCTGGATCACCGCGCCATCGGCCCGTAGCTGATACAGACGTTTTTGCAGTAGCCAGGCGCCAACGCTGTCGAGCGCGTCGATTTGCGCGCTGTCGATAATCAGTGGGCCTCGGGTTGGCGTCACGATGATGCTTTTTTCCAGCTGCTTGAGGTCAATGCCGCGTGTCGTCCAGGCGCCCGCTAACGCGATCTCCTGCGGGGAGTGCAAATGTATGGTGGCGGGGGGAATGGACAAGGGGTTCATGGATTACTCCGGCCAAGGATTCGTTGCCGCTGCCTGTTTTGCCAGTCACATTTTATTCGGCAGGCTGACAACGGCGAGGGCTGTGTCCAAAGTAATCCGATTGCAGCCAATTGGCTAGGGGGTGTCGCTGGGCGATGCGTTTCCTGCGCCACGCCGGCGCCCGATATTTTCATTCCAGCGCTTTATAGCGCATTGCCATAACTGGCCGGGAGCAGGGTTAGCAAGGCGGCGACAGTGAGCCAGTCAATCAGTAGATTGCCTTGCTCGAAATGGCTGCCGATCCAGCTAACCAGCCCTCCTGAGCCCAGACCGGCGATGAACTTCATCGATAGCGACATTATTTTTCCTCTTCCCCAAGGGCATCGGTGATCCGAACCTGCGTCCGGCTTGCTGTTCACGGCGCCATCGACAATCGCGGCTGGGGGCCAGCGCATCCTTGCTCTTGGCGAGGAAAGATTTTTCCTCTGTTTTCATATTGGGCCGAAGGATACGAGTGGTCTGTTCGCTAGCCCACAGAGGTCTGGCCGAGGTTGTCTGGTCTTGCGGTCAACCGCAAAAAAAGCCAAAAAAACAGCATGCGGCCAGGGCTATTGGCTGTGCATTTGCCGGCTTGCTGCCGAGGGCTGCGGTTTGCCTGCTTTTGCAATACCAGATGCTTAGCCGCGCTGACTGATCATTGTGTTGCTATGTGCGCTATCGGACAGAGAAAAGGCGCAATTGACCAATATGCTGAGTTATCGGCGCCAAAAGCGGTGCATTTTTGCACTGGAGAAATCGGTCATTTTGCACTCGACACGATTCTGGCAATGAGTATTCGTTGGCCGGTCAGGCTTGACTGGGCATTAACCCAAAATAGAGGAAAAAACATGAAAAAACTTAATATCAACGCCATCGCACTGGCTGTCACTCTGGCCTTTAGCGCAAGCGCCATGGCTGAGGGCACTCTGTCGAAAAACGATTACAAAGTTGCCAAAGAGAAAATTTCAGCCGACTACAAAGCCGCCAAGACCGCCTGCAAAGCCTTTTCCGGTAATGCTGAAGACATCTGTGTCGCCGAGGCCAAGGGGGGCGAAAAAGTTGCTTTGGCCGAACTTAAAGCGACCGACAAGCCGGGTCTGAAAGCAACATATGAAGTAAACGTGGCGAAGGCTGAAGCTGCCTATGCGGTGGCGAAGGAGCGCTGCGACGACAAGGCTGGCAACGCCAAGGATGTTTGCGTCAAGGAGGCCAAGGCGGCGGAAACGACTGCCAAGGCCAATGCCAAGGCCAACAAGGCGTCGGCTGATGCGAACGTGACGGCCAATGAAAAGTCGAGCGATGCGCGGGGCGATGCGAGCAAACAGAGCGCCGATGCCCGCCAGGATGCCACTGAAGACAAGGTTGATGCCAACTACGCCGTGGCCAAAGAGAAGTGTGACGCGTTTTCTGGCGATGCCAAGGATGCTTGTCTGAATAAGGCGAAGGCGACTTACAAGAAGTAATTTGCGGCTTTCTTCAGGCAAATGCCTGAAGAAATAACTGATCCACAACGCAACCGGGCGCTTGGCCTTGGTGCGTTGCGGTCAACGGCAAAAAATGCCTGAAAACTGGAGTGCCCGATGAAAAATTCTCAAAAAAATATTCATTCTGCCTTGGTGATGAATAGCCTGTTGGTGGCCATGATTGCGCTGGTGGGCTGTCAGGCGGAGAAAGGGCCGGTAGAAAAAGCCGGCAAGGATATCGATAAGATGACCGAGAAGGCCGGTTCGCAGATTGAGAAAGCCGGTGAAAAAATTCAGGATGCGGCCAAGGGCGACAAGAAGTAGCGATCCCGTCGCAGCACCTCTATGGCCGCGGCGATGGCAGTTCAGCTAACGATAATGAGAAAAGGAAACGCACCATGAAACAATTGGTTTTTGCCGTTGCCTTGTGGGTCGCTGCGGCAACGGCGATGGCGGCTGATGTGGCTGTTTCAGTCAGCGTCGGTCAGCCCGGTTTTTACGGCCAGATCGATATTGGCGGCTTTCCGCCACCGCAAGTGATTAATCGCCAGCCGCGCATGATTCGCTATGTTGAATCGCATCGCGAGCCGATTTATCTTAACGTTCCTCCCCGCCATTCCAACAACTGGGGCAAATATTGCGGCCGCTACAACGCTTGCGACCGGCGGGTTTATTTTGTTCAGAACAACTGGTACCAGCGTGAATATGCGCCGCGTTACCAGGCGCGGACGGAGCAGCGCCGCCATGAGCAAAGAGGGGATCGTCGGGGCAATGACGACGATCGCTACAGGGATAAAGACCGGGATAGGGACAATGACAAGGGCGGTGACAAGGGGAATCGCGGGCGTGACGGTGGAAAGGAAAAGGGTAATGACAATGGCCATGACAAAAGACGCTAAGCGAGTTCTGCGTGGTCTGCTTATTCTTCTTGTGACCCTTCAAGTGGTGCCTATCCATGCGGTTGAGATTGGCGACGTTGCGAAACGGAACAGCGTCAGCGCACCGCAGGCTGAACTGGCCTGGATGAGTGGCGGCATTGGTGATGAAGCGCTTGAAGAAATGCGCCAGGCGGCGGCTGCCTACAGTGTGCATCTGATTTTTAGCGACCGCGCCGGGGCTTATCTGGCCGACATTCCGTTTGCGGTGAGCCGACTGAATGGTCGGGAGCTTTATTCCGGGGTTAGCGCCGGCCCCCTGCTTTACCTAAAATTGCCACCCGGCTCGTATCAAATCTCGGCCAAATTCGATGGCGCCTGGCACCACAAGCGGATCCGCGCCGGGACCGCCGGAAACCCTGCTCGGGTATCTTTTGTCAGCGCAGGAAAATAGCGTGCACGGAGGCGCGGAGTTGTGCAGAGAAAAACCGATCACTATCGGCTCAGCGGACCGGTGAGGCCGGTTTTGATCATCTCTGCGCAATTTCTAACGACAAAATATTACTGTTTTTGCGGCAATGACAAAAAATCAAGCATCGAGATAATGTCTTAAGGAGAGTGAAATGACCTCAATTGCGCCGGTACTTGACGCTGAAGAACTGAAACAGATGGACGCCTACTGGCGCGCTGCCAATTATCTTTCAGTGGGGCAGATCTATCTGCTCGACAACCCGTTGCTCAGGGAGCCGCTGACGCTGGCACACATCAAGCCGCGCCTGCTCGGCCACTGGGGGACGACGCCGGGGCTGAATTTCATTTACGTGCACATGAACCGGGTGATCAAGCGGAACGACTTGAGCATGATCTACATTGCCGGCCCCGGCCATGGCGGCCCGGCGGTAGTGGCCAATACTTATCTCGAAGGCAGTTACAGCGAGCTGTATTCCGATATTTCGCAGGATGAGGAGGGCATGCGCCGGCTGTTCCGGCAGTTCTCCTTCCCCGGCGGCATTCCCAGCCACGCCGCGCCGGAAACGCCGGGCTCGATTCACGAAGGCGGCGAACTGGGTTACGCCCTGTTGCACGCTTTCGGTGCGGTGTTCGACAATCCCGATCTGATCGCCTGCTGCGTCGTCGGGGATGGTGAGGCAGAAACCGGGCCGCTTGCCACTTCCTGGCATTCCAACAAATTCCTCAATCCGCACAGCGATGGCGCGGTGTTGCCGATTTTGCATCTCAACGGCTACAAGATCGCCAACCCCACGGTGCTGGCGCGGATCAGTCACAGCGAGCTGGAGTGCCTGTTTGTCGGCTACGGCTACAAACCCATCTTCGTCGAAGGTGACGAGCCGGAAACGATGCATCAATTGATGGCGGCTGCGGTCGACCTGGCAATTGCCGAGATTTCCGCCATCCAGCAGCAGGCGCGCAGTGGCGGTGAAGTCATTCGCCCACGCTGGCCGATGATCATTTTGCGTTCGCCCAAGGGCTGGACCGGGCCGAAGGAAGTGGATGGCAAGAAAAGCGAAGGTAACTGGCGTTCGCATCAGGTGCCTTTCAGCGACATGACGAATCCCGAGCACGTTCGCTTGCTCGAATGCTGGATGCAGTCCTACCGGCCGCATGATCTATTTGATGCGCAAGGCCGGCTGCTGCCGGAACTGGCGGCGCTGGCGCCGTCGGGCGATTGGCGTATGGGGGCGAATCGGCATGCCAATGGCGGCGTGCTGCTGCATGATCTGCGCCTGCCGGATTTTCGCAACTATGGCGTGGCGGTAGCCGTTCCCGGTAGCACGCGGGCCGAGGCAACGCGCCCGATGGGGGAGTTTCTGCGCGATGTGATGCAGAAAAACCCAGCCAATTTTCGTGTTTTCGGCCCCGATGAAACGGCCTCGAATCGACTCGGCGCGCTCTTCGATGTGACCAACCGGACCTGGATGGCCGAGCGTTTTGATGATGACGACTATCTGGCGGCTGACGGCCGGGTCATGGAAATTCTTTCCGAACATGCTTGCGAAGGCTGGCTCGAAGGCTATCTGCTGACCGGTCGGCATGGTCTTTTTTCCTGCTACGAAGCCTTCATTCATATCATCGATTCGATGTTCAACCAGCACGCCAAATGGCTCAAGGTTTGTGGTGAGATCCCGTGGCGGCGGCCGATTGCGTCGTTGAACATTCTGCTCACCTCGCACGTCTGGCGGCAGGATCACAACGGCTTTTCTCATCAGGACCCCGGCTTCATCGACCATGTTGTCAATAAAAAGGCAGACATTATTCGCGTCTATCTGCCGCCGGACGCCAACACCTTGCTTTACGTCACCGACGAGTGTCTGAGAAGTCGCAATCTGGTCAATATCATTGTCGCCGGCAAGCATCCCGAGCCGCAGTGGCTGGATATGGAGGCGGCAATCAACCACGCCAGCGCCGGCATTGGGATTTGGGAATGGGCCTGCAGCGATCAGTCGGGCGAGCCGGACATCGTGCTTGCGGCAGCCGGCGATGTGCCGACGCTGGAAATGCTGGCCGCCATTTCGATCCTGCGCGAAATGACGCCGGCGCTGAAAATTCGTTTCATCAACATCGTCGATCTGATGACCCTGCAACCGCAGGAGGAGCATCCGCACGGCCTGTCGGACATGGAGTTCATCTCGCTGTTTCGCCCTGACAAGCCGATTCTCTTCGCCTTTCACGGCTATCCCTGGCTGATTCACCGCCTGACTTACCGCCGCAGCAACCACAGCAACCTCCATGTGCGCGGCTACAAGGAAGAGGGTACGACGACGACGCCCTTTGACATGGTGGTGCTGAATAATCTTGACCGTTTTAATCTGGTGATGGATGTGGCGAATCAGGTGCCAAAACTGCAAGCGCAGGCAGCGCATATCAAACAGCGGATGCGTGACAAGCTGAATGAGCACACGCGCTATATCCATGAACACGGCGAAGACATGCCGGAAATCCGCAACTGGAAATGGCCGGAGGCCACGATATGAACAAGAATCCGCTCTTGGCGCTGAAAAAGCTGGGGCAGCATCTCTGGCTCGATAATCTTTCCCGGGCGCTGCTCCAGGGGGGCGCGTTGCAACGTTTGATCAAGCAGGACGGGGTGGATGGTGTGACCTCGAACCCGAGCATTTTCCACAAGGCAATTGCCGACAGCCCCTACTATCGTGATGATTTGCGACGCCTGCGCGCTTCGCATCTGGATATTGAAGCGCGTTATGAAGCCCTGGTCATTCCCGATATTCAGGCCGCTTGCGACCTGCTTTGGCCGGTATACGTCGCCAGCGATGCTGAAGCCGGTTATGTCAGCCTGGAAGTCTCACCGTTGCTGGCCGACGATGCCGAGGCGACGGTGGCAGCGGCCAAGCGTTTGGCCAAGGCGGTTGACCGGGAAAACCTGCTGCTTAAAGTGCCCGCCACCACCGCCGGTTTACTGGCTTTTGAGCGGTTGACCGCCGCCGGCATCCGGGTCAATGTCACGCTGATTTTTTCGCTGGCGCAATACGCCGCCGTGGCCCAGGCCTATCTGCGCGGTGCCATGGGCTGGCTGGAGAGCGCTGGCTCTCGCCGGCAGTTACGCTCGGTCGCCAGTATTTTTTTGAGTCGCATCGATACCTTGGTTGATCAGCGCCTGAGCGCCATTAACACGGCTCAGGCTGCAAGCCTGAAGGGCCGGGCGGGCGTTGCGCTGGCTAAAATCTGCCATAAACACTATCTCGATATCTTTCATGGCCCGGATTTCGCGCTGCTGCGTCTCGCCCATATCCGGCCACAGGCGCCACTCTGGGCCAGCACCGGCAACAAAGATCCGGCGGCGAGCGATGTGCGCTATGTTGAACCGCTGATCGGCATCAATACCGTCACCACGCTGCCGGATGCAACATTGGCCGCTTTCCGCGATCATGGCCAGGTCGCAGATACATTGAAAGCGGGTCTCGATGACGCACTGGCCCACCGCGCAGCACTGGCTGAACTCGGGATTGATCTCGATGAGGTTGGTGCAACCCTGCAACGCGAGGGCGTGCAACTCTTTATTGACGCCTATGAGTTGCTGCTGCAGAGCGTTGCGGGTTCTGACTGAGAAGGTATAACCGACCTTACTTGCGTCGTGCCAGCCCCATGACCAGCGAGATAACAAATAGCACGATAAAGATGAAGAACAGGATCTTGGCAATCTCGACGGCGCCGGCTGCGATGCCGGTGAAGCCGAGCAGGGCGCCAATTAGCGCGATGACCAAAAATACGGCGGCGTAGTAGAGCATTTTGATTCCTTTCGGGAGCGCCCTGCCGAGTTCGACTCGGCAGGGTCATTGCGCTAAATCCTGCCCAGCAGCAGCAAGATAACAAGAACGACGACGATCAGACCAATGCCGCCGCTGGG
>JAUYQT010000447.1 GCA_030697085.1 Azonexus sp.
GGCTACAAGATCGCCTTTCTCAATGCAATGGGGTTGCGCTTGCAAGCCGGTGAATCCGCCGGCCGAGCGCTGGCCGCGGTGGTTAATGCCGAGCCAAACCCGGCCAAAAAGCGCGATATGGCCCCGGCGCTCGAAGCGCTCGATCAAGGCGAGGCCGTGGCCAGCGCCATCGGCAAACTGGGTTTTTTCGACAGTACCGTGTTGGCCATTCTCGGTTCGGGCGAGCGCGCCGGCATGCGGGAAGCGATCAGCACTGCTGCCGCGCATTTAACCCTTCGCCAAGCCTGGTTTCGTCAGCACGCGCTGGTTATTTTCATTCTCGCCAACGAGCTGTTTTCGGCCGCATTGGCACCTGTGCTGCTCTATACCGACATCCTGCCCTGGATTCGCGAACACATTACGCCGCCCACGGCAGCGGCCGCCTTATTGAAATACGAGGCAGATATGGCCATCGCCGAGCAGTTGACCGTAGGATTGATCGGGCTGACAGTTTTGTTTGTACTGGCCATCGTGATCAATATCTATCGCATCACTCATCTCTCGGCGCCGACGCGAATACTGCTGTTTTTTTCCGATGGCGCCATGGCGGTCGGTTTCAAGCTCGCCGCCGCCATGTTGAGCGCTGGCGTCACGATCGAAAACGTGGCCAGGGATCTGGCGACGCAATCGCCGGGATGGTCGCGCCGCTATTGGGGCGGTGTCAACGAACAACTACATTTGGCGGTCGAGCCCGCGCAAGCGCTCATGCAACAAGGTATTTATCCGGATGAACAATCACTTCTTGCCACTCACGCCAACGCCCGCCAGTTGGCTGACACCTTCCTTGTGCTGGCCAATAGCCGCGAGCAGCGCGCCAAACGTGGCCGCGACCTGCTGCTGGTCGGCGGCACCTTGCTGACCATTGTCTTCATCTTCATGACCCTCGGTATCGCCATCTGGGTTTATATGACTTACGACAGCACGCTGTCAGCGGGTCTCGACGCCTTGGGCAACGGTTTTTAAGCAACTCGCCATGGAACTTTTCACCCCCCGCACCCTGATCTCCGGCCGTGTCAAAGCGGCCAGAGGCCGTGAAAAACAAGCCGTATTCGCTGCCGCCGCCGGGTTGCTGGGCAGCGAGCAAATTGCCCTCGTTTACACGCGTACCCAGGGTGACGTTTGTTACCTTGCCGTGCCGGCGGCTGACCTCGCCAGCCACCCCGGCAGCGCCACACCGCTCGCCATCGCCTTGCCTGGCGCCGCTGGGCACCTCGGCGAAGGCGCCTACGTGACCGACCTCACCGGTGGCCTGCAGGCCGTGGTCGTCGTGCAGGGGAAAAACCTGCACAGCTTCGTCGGCACCCCGGTGATGGCCAAGCGATTCATCATGCTCGAAGGCGCCAAAGAGACCCACGCTGCGGTCGACCAAGGGCTGGCCTGGCAATTTGCTTTCGATGTCATTGAACAACGGCAGGCCCGGCTACACACCGCCATCACCGCCACGGGCCTGGCCGTCGCCGTCCTCTGTGCCGGTGCCTGGCTGTGGGCGGCGAGCCAGGCGTCGCATCAGGAAGAATTGCGCCAGGCGCTGAATAAAGAACAACTCAGCGCCTGGAATAATGCACTCCAAACGCTGCAAGCACCGCCCTACCCGAAAGCACTGAGCAGCCTGCAGCAGGCGGTGGAGCAAGCCGGCAAAGGAAAAGGCGCGCTGGTGCAATTCGAGTACAAAGACGGACGAGCCGCCTGGACGCTGAATATCAATCACAAGCAGGTTACGGGGGGCGTCCAGTGAAGTTTTTTGCCCCCATGATTGCCTGGCTCGTCGCCCTCGCCGCGCTCACCGGCGCCGCCCAAGAGTGGCGCCAATATCAAGCCTTGTCGGACACGACGATCGCCCTCGCCGCGCTGCCCAAACTCAGTCTCAAATCATCACCGTTGGCCGAGGCGGATTACCA
>JAUYQT010000463.1 GCA_030697085.1 Azonexus sp.
AGGAAGCGCAGGCCGGCAATGAAGAATTGCAGGCCTCCAACGAAGAGCTGGAGACAGCCAATGAGGAACGGCAAGCCTCCAACGAGGAGCTGATCACCGTCAATGACGAACTCGGCTCACGCACCCTGGAACTGAGTGAAACCAACAACGACCTGTCGAACATCCTCGACAGTCTATGCAAGGCGATCCTGGTCGTCGACCGCAACCTGAGCATCACCCGGTATAACCGGATTGCACTCGATTTTTTCGAGATTTCATCGGATACCCGACCTAATCTGGCGACGATGCCGCTCCGCTTCGTGTTGCCGGGCTTGTTGGGCCACGTTGCCGATGTGCTGACGAGCGGCAGGCTGGAAGAGTTGCAGTTTCATCGCGACGATGGCAGGTGCTTCATGATGCGACTCACCCCTTATGTTGACGGTAGCCGCAAGGGGTACGGTGGTGTGGTGATCACCATCCTCGATATTACCGAGAAGATAGAAGGCGAGGCCAAGCTAAGGCTCTCTGCCTCGGTATTTGAACATGCGTCGGAGGCGACCTTGATCTCGGATGCCAACAACCGGATTCTCTCGGTCAACCCGGCATTTACCAAGATTACCGGTTATACCGCAGAGGAAGTCGTTGGCCAGACGCCCAATATGCTCAACTCTGGCAAGCATCCAAAAGAGTTTTACAAGCACATGTGGGAGACCCTGCACAACACTGGGTCATGGCAGGGCGAAATCCAGAATCGCCGCAAGAACGGCGAAATCTACATGGAGTGGCTGTCGATCAATGTCCTCAAGGGTGAAGACGATACAGTCATCCGCCATATCGCGGTATTCAGCGACATTACCGATGCCAAGAAGGCGCAGGAAACCATCGAGCGCCAGGCGGCATTCGATGCCCTGACCGGGTTACCCAACCGTAATCTGACGATGGACCGGCTCAGCCAGATGCTGAATCGCTGCCGGCGTAACAACCGCCTGTTTGCCCTCATGTTCCTCGATCTCGATCACTTCAAGTCGGTTAATGATGCGCTGGGTCATGCGGCGGGTGACGAACTTCTGATCAAGACAGCAATGCGCATCAAGAATGTATTGCGCGATTCGGATTCAGTGGGGCGCATGGGCGGCGACGAGTTCGTTGTACTGCTGGGTGATCTGGGCAGCTCCGATGACATTGTCCCGATTGCCAACAAAATTCTCACCGAGGTACGCCAACCGCTGCTCATCGCCGGCCACACCCTGCTGACGGCGACCAGCATCGGTATTACCGTCTATCCGATGGATGGTGATTCGCCCGAGACCATGCTGAAGAACGCCGACAGTGCGCTCTATGAAGCGAAGCGGAACGGGCGCAACACCTTCTGCTTCTTTACGCAACGCATGCAGGACGAGGCCAACAAACGCCACTGGATTGACAGCGAACTGAGTACCGCAGTGACGCACCAGCGCTTGCACCTCTATTACCAGCCTATCATGGCGCTGGACACCATGACCCTGACCGGAGCCGAGGCTCTGTTGCGCTGGCATCATCCGCTCAAGGGTTTTATTCCGCCGGACACCTTCATCCCGATCGCTGAGCAAAACGGCATGATCGGCCAGTTGAGCCAGTGGGTCGTCGAGACCGGGCTCGCCGACTGGGAACGCTGGAGCGAGAAATTCGGCATAAATTTGTCATTTTCGTTCAATCTCTCGGCAGCGCAGTTTGTTGACCGCGATCACATCGAGGCAATACTTAAACTCCTGCAAGACAGCGGCCTCGCCGGCCAGCGCCGCATCATCGTCGAAATCACGGAAAGCCTGAAGCTCTCCGATAATGAGGAATATGTCGATATCCTCAAGCGCTTGCGCCAGTCTGGTTGCCGCATTGCCATCGACGATTTCGGTACCGGCTACTCTTCACTGAGCTATCTCAAACGCATGCCGATCGATATCATCAAGATCGACAAGTCGTTTGTCCGTGACATCAACAGCGATCCGACCGATGCTGCCATGGTTCGCGCCATATTGCAGATGGCCAAGGCGTTCGGGATGGTGACAATCGCCGAAGGGGTAGAGACGTTAGAGCAATTGAACTTCCTGCGCGAGCATGGCTGCAACTACGCCCAGGGTTACCTGTTCAGCCAGCCGGTGCCGCTCGCCGACTTTTCTGCATTTGCCCAGAATCTGGCAAACCATGGAATAAGTCGCTTCACCTCGTCACTCAACCACACCCAGCCATTAAGTGATTTTGCTTGAGTGAACTTCACATTTGGAATGACTGCTTACATTTTTTGCCGTTGACGGCAAGGGCACCAATCGATCGGTGAATACCCATCGGGATGGATAGCTGCATGAGCAAATACAGCAATCCATCCACAGAACTTAATTTAATCGCCGTTTAATCAGACGCCCTGGCTGGCCAGGTAATCTTCGTAGCCACCCAAATAATCGACGATCACGCCGTTGGCCTTGACCTCGAAAACACGGGTGGACAGCGAGGAAACGAATTCCCGGTCGTGTGAGACAAAAATCAGTGTCCCGGGGAATTTTTCCAGGCCGGAGTTCAGGGATTCGATTGATTCCATGTCCAGGTGGTTGGTCGGCTCGTCCATGATCAGCACGTTTGAATGCAAGAGCATCAGCTTGCCGAACAGCATGCGGCCCTGCTCGCCGCCGGAGATGACCTTGACGGCCTTTTTCACGTCGTCACCGGAGAAGAGCAAACGACCGAGCGTGCCACGAATCAGCGTTTCAACATCGCCGCCCTCGTAACCGCCTTCCCGGACATATCCGGCAATCCAGTCGGTCAGATTGGTATCTGACTGGAACAGTGCCGAGTGATCCTGCGAGTAATAGCCCGGCTTGGCCTTTTCGGCCCATTTGATGCTGCCGAATTGCGGCGTCACTTCGTTCATCAACAGCTTGAGCAGGGTCGTTTTACCGACACCGTTCTCACCAATGATGGCGACGCGCTCACCGGCGTTGATCGAGAAGCTGAGATTGGTGAAAATCTTGTGATCGGCACCTTCATAGGCAAAGGAAAGGTTCTCGACTTCTACCGCCTGGCGGTGCAGTTTTGCCTTTTCATCGTAATCGAAACGAATCCACGGGTACTGGCGCGAGGAAGGCTTGACGTCTTCCGGCTTGAGTTTTTCGATCAATTTGACCCGGCTGGTCGCCTGCTTGGCCTTGGAGGCATTGGCCGAGAAGCGGCGGACGAACGTCTGCAAGTCGGCGATCTGTTCCTTGGCCTTGGCGTTGGCTTTCGACTGCCGCTCGCGGGCCTGCACCGAGGCTTCCATGAAGTCGTCGT
>JAUYQT010000507.1 GCA_030697085.1 Azonexus sp.
TCTAACGATCTGACGCCTCTCCCGGAGAACAGGCGTTCTGAGCGGCCTTTTCAAGCGCCACCGATTCACTGCCCGCCACTCAAAACTTAGCTTCAACCCACGCAGTGACCGAGGCCAAGGCCGCTGCCAGATTTTCCGGCTGCGTACCGCCGGCCTGCGCCATATCCGGACGGCCGCCGCCTTTGCCGCCGACTTGCTGGGCGACCATATTGACCAGATCGCCGGCCTTAAGCTGACCGATGAGATCAGGTGTCACCCCGGCAATCAGGGTCACTTTGCCATCGACGACGGATGCCAAAACGATAGCGGCGGATTTGAGCTTGTCTTTCAGCTTGTCCATGGTGTCGCGCAGCGCGGTCAGATCGGCCCCCTGCAGATTGGCGGCCAACACCTTGACGCCCTTGATATCGACTGCCTGACTGAGCATGTCATCGCCTTGAGCCGAGGCTAGTTTGCCCTTCAAAGCGACGAGTTCACGCTCCAGCTTGCGCACTTGATCAAGCACCGAAACGACACGGGCCTGGACGTCCTTGGGCAGCACTTTGAGCGTGCCGGCCACACCGCCGAGGGCCGATTCCATCTCCTGCACATAAGCCAGCGCGTTATCGCCGGTAACCGCTTCAACTCGCCGCACACCGGCCGCCACGCCGCCTTCGGCCGTGATGCTGAACAAACCGATGTCGCCGGTCCGGCTGACGTGCGTTCCACCACAGAGTTCGCGCGATGAACCGATATCCAGCACACGTACGCTGTCACCGTATTTTTCGCCAAACAACATCATGGCGCCGAGCTTCTGCGCTTCGGCAATCGGTAGCACACGGCATTCATTGGCGGTATTGGCAAGAATTTCGCCATTGACGATATTTTCGACCCGACGAATTTCAGCATCGGTCAGCGGCTGGTTATGCACAAAGTCGAAGCGGGTCTTGTCCGGATCAACCTGCGAACCCTTTTGCTGAACGTGATCGCCGAGCACTTCACGCAAGGCCTTGTGCAGCAGATGCGTCGCCGAATGGTTACGCATCGTGCGCATGCGGGCGAGCACATCGACCTTGGCCGTGACGCCGTTGCCGACCGTAATTGCCCCGGTTTTGACGACGCCGTGATGACCGAAAACCGTGGCCTGAATCTTTTGTGTATCTTCCACCGCGAAGATGCCATGCACCGAGTGCAGCATGCCGCAATCGCCGACCTGACCGCCGGATTCGGCGTAGAACGGCGTGTTGTCAAGGACGACAACACCGATTTCGCCCTCATTTATCTGGTTGACCGCAACACCGTCCTTGTAGAGTGCCAGCACGTTGCCCTTGCACTCCAGCGCCTCGTAACCGTGGAAATCGGTGGCCGGGCCGTTGTAGTCGAGATTGGCCGTCATTTTGAACTTGCCGGCGGCACGCGCCTGCTCCTTCTGACGCGCCATGGCGGCATCGAAGGCGGCAGCATCGACGGTGATTTGATGTTCGCGACAAATATCCTGCGTCAGGTCGAGCGGGAAGCCGTAGGTATCGTGCAGCTTGAACGCGGTGTCACCGTTGAAAACTGCATTGCCGGCCGCAGTCAAGGCGGCCAGTTCACTTTCGACAATCGCCATGCCGTGTTCGATGGTTTCGAAGAAACGATCTTCTTCCTGCTTCAAGGTTGCCATGATGCGCGCTTGGTGTTGCGCCAGTTCCGGATAGGCGGCGCCCATTTCGGCGACCAGATCCGGCACCATCTTGTGGAAAAATGCGGCGCGGGCGCCGAGTTTGTAGCCGTGGCGGATGGCGCGACGAATGATCCGGCGCAGCACGTAGCCGCGCCCTTCGTTACCGGGAATGACGCCATCGGCGAGCAGGAAGGAGCAAGCGCGGATATGATCGGCCAGCACTTTCAGCGACGGCGAATCCATATCGGCCGCAGAAGTTTCCCGCGCCGCGGCCTGCAGCAAGGCCTGGAACAGGTCGATTTCGTAATTGGCATGAACGCCCTGCAACACGGCAGAAACCCGCTCCAAACCCATGCCGGTATCAACGCTCGGCTTGGGCAGCGGGTGCATGACGCCGGCTTCGTCACGGTTGAACTGCATGAAGACGTTGTTCCAGATTTCGATGAAACGGTCGCCATCTTCGTCCGGCGATCCCGGTGGGCCACCCCAGTGCTGCTCGCCGTGGTCGTAGAAGATTTCGGTGCACGGGCCGCAGGGACCGGTGTCGCCCATCATCCAGAAATTCTCGGACGCGTAGCGGGCGTTCGTGTTGTCGCCGATGCGAATGACGCGCTCGACCGGGACGCCGATTTCCTTGGTCCAGATGTCGTAGGCCTCGTCGTCTTCGGCGTAGACGGTGACGGTCAGCTTGTCCTTGGGCAGCTTATAGACCTCAGTCAGCAGTTCCCAGGCGTACTTGATGGCATCGCGCTTGAAGTAATCACCGAAGCTGAAGTTGCCGAGCATTTCGAAAAAAGTATGGTGGCGCGCCGTGTAGCCGACGTTTTCCAGATCATTGTGCTTGCCGCCGGCGCGCACGCATTTTTGCGAGGTGGTGGCGCGGGTGTAGGGACGCTTGTCGAAACCGAGGAAAACATCCTTGAACTGGTTCATCCCGGCGTTGGTGAATAGCAGGGTTGGGTCTTCGTGCGGCACCAGCGAACTGGAGGCCACAATCTGATGGCCTTTGGAGGCGAAGAAGTCGAGGAATTGCTGGCGGATTTCAGAGCTTTTCATATGCTGACAGCCTCAAAGGCGATGAATTCAAGATCATCAATTTTAAAAGAAAAACCCGCCGGGCGGCGGGTTGTGTCAGCAATACGCAATGATCGAGCAGACCGTCGGCTCAGGCAGACAACGCTAGCCGTTGATAACGTCGGGGCCGAATAAATCAAGTCGATCAGTGAACAGCGCGCTAACGCCGTGGGCGAATAAATTTTTCGCCCTGTTTTCGCTGTTGACCGTGTAACACAGTACCGGCACGACATTGGCTTGCGCTTCGGCCAGAATGTCGTCTGGGAGAAAATCAGCATCACAGTGCAGGGAAAAAGCGCGCAGGCGTTTTAATTCTGCCATCCAGTCAGCCGGCACCGACTCGTATAACACCCCACGAGCAATGTCCGGCGCCAGGTCACGCGCCACTTCCAGCGCAGTCAGTGAAAATGACGAAAGCAGCGGCGGTACGAAAGCACCCTGCCATAAATCGACAGTCAGCTTGGCCACGCGCTCGGCAGTTTCAATCTCCTGACCGAGCGACGGCTTGATTTCAACGTTGGCCAGCAGACCGAGTTCACGGCATAAATTTGCGGCGTCGGCAAAGCGGGGAATCGACTCACCCCACCCGGCATCGAGGGCAAAAAGAATATCGTCCGACGTAGTGCAGACGCGGCCAAAACCGTTCGTCGTCCGCTCCAGGGTTTCGTCGTGAATCAAAACCGGGGTGCCATCGCCGCTGAGCATCACATCAAACTCAACCGCTTTGAAACCCAGGCGGGCCGCCAGGCGGATTCCGGCCAGGGTGTTCTCAGGGGCGAGCGAACCGCCACCGCGGTGAGCAAACCAACGCGGTAGCGGTCGGTGCATCAGAAGGGCTGCGCCTTCTTCAGCGCCGGCTTGGCACCGAGCACGGCATTGCCACGGCTGACCGAGGTATCAAGCGCCGCCTTGGCTGGTTTGCGATCAGCCCAGACGGCTTCAAGCTCTTCACTGGTGATGATGCGCACCGGATCGACATCTGAAACGTGGTGCGCCGCCTTGCTACCGGTGCCCTTCAACGAGGCATAAGCAACCTGCAAGGCTTTGTCGTTGTCATTGAATATCTTGCTGCGGGCGGCGGCACGGCCGGCAGCGGTAAGCGGCAAGCCGCCATAACTACGCACCAGCTCAATTTGAATCTCCGGCGAAAGCAGGAAAGAAACAAATTTCGCCGCCTGCTGATACTCACTGGCCGAACGTCCCGCGCCAACCCACAACGAAGCGCCATCGGCCAGCGATGGCTGACGACCACCATAGACATCATCATGATAAGGCAACTGCGTAACCCCGAGTTCCACACCCTTGGCATTGCGGAAATCGCCCGCTTCGCGCGAGTCGGTCGAAATCATCGCGCACTCGCCTTCGTTAAACTTGGCACTAGCCTCGTCACGGCGACCAAAAAGGTGGAAATAACCAGCCTTGGTCCACGTTGCCATCATCGCGATGTGCTTGACTTGTGGCAAACCATTAAAACTCAACAGCCCCTTGTCGCTCATCGCCGGCACGCCGGAAATGGCGCTAACGTTATCAATGTGCACCCAAACCGGCCAGGAAGTCGTGTAAGGACAGGTGTAGCCAGCCGTCTGCAACTTGTCGAGCATGCCCTGCATTTCAAACCAGGTTTTCGGCGGCTGCTCCGGGTCCAGCCCAGCTTTGCGGAAAGCATTTTTATCGTAGAACAAAACAGGGGTTGAATAGAGAATCGGCAGCGCCACGAGTCGCCCACGGCTATCGACCACGTTGGCCTTGATATCACTCGAGAAGGAGCCAACATCGAGCGACTGGCGAGCCTTTTTCATCATTTCATGGATCGGCACAAACGCATTTTTTTCGCTCAACACATCGCTCATGTCGTAGCGGCGAACGAGATTCAAGCTCACCGGCTTGCTGCCTTTTTCCAGACGAACCAGCTTTAGTTGGCTACCGGATTCCTTGTTATAACGATCAATAATAGCCTGCAGACTTTGCTCACCTACCGCGCCCAAATTATGGGCCAGCTCAAACTCAACGGCAGCAACCGGCTTGACTGCCGGTTTGGCTGGCTTCGCGGCATGGGCTGAGAAAGCCAGACCTAAACTAAACGCTGCAGCCAGTGAATGAAAACGATGAGACATGAGCGCTCCAGAATATCAAAATGAAGGGATTATAGCGCTGCACGCACACGGGTAGAGATGCCAACATTGTCACCATTTGTGCGAAAATCGTGGCATGAATACTCGCCATTCCCTGATTCTCATTGCCGTGCTGGCACTCTTCGGCTGCGACCAGATCAATCAAAAATTGGGTCTGGAAGATCTCACCAAAAAAGATGCCCGAACAGAAGCTGAAGGCAAAGCAGTTGGCAGTGCTTGTCGCCAATCCGGACGTGCCATCGAAGATTGTTACGCGATCTATTCATGGCTGCCCAAAGCCGGCATCTTTGAAGGCTGGCGCGAGATGGATGGCTATATGCGGGAAAACAAAATAGAAACCATTGTTCCCCAGTTGCCCCCGCCTGAAGCGCCGGGCAATAAGAAAAAGAAGAAAGTCGTTGCTGACGAGACAAGCGAAACAGCGGATAGCAAAGAAAGCGCTGCCGAGCCAGCCGTTGCCCCTGAGAAAAAAGCAGAAAAACACTAATCAGATGACCGCGAACACCAAAGGAACAAGATGAAATTTCCTGCTGTTTTCACCGGCATTCGCGGCAAGCTGATCACTATTTTTGTTCTGATCAAAGTCTTGCCACTTTTATTACTCGCCTGGTTTGCTTGGCACGCCGCGCAGCAGCTCGGCGAAGAAGTTTCAGTTAAAGCCGGCGGCATGGCAGATGCCATGCTGAGCAGCATCAAGACGGTGGGTAAAACCGTAACCGACGACTCAATTCGTGCCCTGGACCTGCGCTCACGGGAAGCGATTGAAGCGCTGACCACCGACACCGCACGAAATATCGCCGACTTCCTTTATGACCGCGACCGCGATATCCGCATGGCGGCAACACTTGAACCTTCCGAGATAAATTTTAGTCGCTTCCTCTCAGCGCGCAGCCGAGCAATTTACCAGCATGGCGCCTGGAAGTTGGCCGAGGATGGCAAATCCTGGGTTCCGGAAAAAGAGGTCAGCCGGGAAGCCAAAATCACCCGCCCTGTCCTGCCTGACAACGCCAAAGATTTTCACATTCGCCCCCCCGAATATCTCGGCGAAATGGAACAACGCCCCATATTTGTTGAAATGACCTACATCGATCTGAACGGTCAGGAAAAAATCAAGGTCACCAAGGGAGGCTTGACCGAAAAAAGTCTCAAAAACGTCGTTGACCGCAGCAATACCTTCGTCAAGGCGGAAACCTACTTTTCCGAACTAAAAAAGCTCAAGCCGGGTGAGATTTACGTTTCCGACGTTATTGGCGCTTACGTACCCACCCAGGCTATCGGCCCTTATTTACCCGCAGCGCTGGACAAGGCAGGCAAACCGTTCAAGCCGGAAGAATCCGCCTATGCCGGCACTGAAAATCCACTCGGCAAGCGCTTCCGCGGCATCGTCCGCTGGGCCATGCCGATCGTGAAGAATGGTCAGATCAGCGGCTATGTGACGCTGGCGCTGGATCATGACCATATCCGCCAGTTTTCTGATCGTTTGATGCCAACCGAAGAACGCCACACGCCGATTGCCGATGCCATCAAGGGCAATTATGCTTTTCTCTGGGATTACAAAAGTCGCTCAATTTCACATCCGCGCGATTATTTCATTGTCGGTTATGACCCCCAAACCGGTCATCCAGCAACGCCTTGGCTGGATGAAGATCTCTACAACGAATGGCAGGCGAGTGGAAAACCTTCGCACGAATTCCTCGCCAACACGCCCACCTTCCGTGACCAAAGCCTGAAGCGCAAACCGTCCAAAGCGATGGTCAAGGCAGGCAGCATTGCCCTTGATTGTCGTTATCTCAATTTTTCACCGCAATGCGATGGCTGGAATGCGCTCACCGAACACGGCGGCTCCGGCTCCTTTGCCATTTTCTTTTCCGGCCTGTGGAAACTCACGACCGCCGCCGCCATTCCTTACCACACCGGCCAATACGGCAAAACACCACAGGGTTTTGGCTTCGTCACCATCGGCGCCAATGTTGATGAGTTTCACAAAGCCGCCACTGAAACCGCCGTCAAGATCAATTCCCTGATTGCTGAAAAAGACACCAGCTTCAAGGCGCTGCGCGATGAAATGCTCGACAACATCGAAAGGAGCCTGACCTCGACAGCAATTGGCCTCTGGAGCTCAACCCTGCTTATGATTGTGCTGGTCATCGGCATCGCCATCTGGATTGCCAACCTGATGACCGGACGCATCACACGAATGATCAACGGCATCCACGCCTTCCAGCGCGGTGACCTGAAACACCGCCTGGAGGCCAATTCAAACGACGAAATGGGTGAACTTGGACGCTCCTTCAACAACATGGCTGACTCGGTCGAAGAATCCTTTCAGCGCCTTGAGGAAGCCAAGGAAAAAGCAGAAGAGGCCAGCCGTCTGAAATCAGCCTTCCTCGCCACCGTTTCGCACGAACTGCGAACCCCGCTTAACGGCATCCTCGGCTTTGCAGAAATCCTCAAAACCGAACTTACCGAACCTGAACAGCAGGAATACGCCGGCATTATTTACAAGAGCGGTGAACACCTGCTCAACTTGGTAACCGAAATTCTCGATCTGGCTAAAATTGAATCCGGCGAGATGACTCTAAACCTGACGAAAATCCCCCTGCAGACCTTTATCATAGAAACAGCAGCTGTTCATCGCGGCGCGGCAGAAAGCAAGGGGCTACAGTTTGAGCTAGAAATTGCCGACGATTTGCCACAGTTCTTTAGCGGCGACCCAACACGCCTGGGGCAAATACTCAACAACCTACTGAACAACGCCACCAAATTTACGACCCACGGCAGTGTCAAGCTGACCGTAAGCCGGTCGGAAAATGAACTCTCCTTTGCCGTGCATGACAGCGGACCAGGTATTCCAGCAGAATGCCGGGAAATAATTTTTGAAAAATTCAAGCAACTCGAAAACTTCCTGACCCGAGAGCACGGCGGTACAGGCCTAGGCCTCGCACTCGTCAAGCAAGTAACCGCACTGATGGGTGGCCGACTGAGCCTCGACAGTGAAGTTGGCGTTG
>JAUYQT010000573.1 GCA_030697085.1 Azonexus sp.
AATACGGTCAGGCCGTTTTCCTGTAAAGCTTGCCGCAATCCGGTCATCAACACTGCATTCATGGCACAGCCACCGCTAATAATGATTTTTGCCGTTTTTTGCTTGTACACCGCGCCCCGAAGGAAGTCCCCCTGGGGGATAGCATTCACACAACGGGACAACCCTTCAGCCAGAGTGGCGTGAAATAAGGCCGCGCCGTAGGCCGGATCATCACAATCGGCCAAGCGTGAAAGCAAAGGGGTGAAATCGGCGATGCCTTGGTTTAATCGCATGCCATCCGGCATAGCTTCAACAACACCATGCGCCGCAGCAATACATTCAAGCTCCATCGCCGCCTGCCCTTCGTAACGTGCCTCGGCCCGCAATCCAAGCAGACCGGAAGCGGCGTCGAACAGGCGACCAAGACTGCTGGTTGGCGGGCAATTCAAGCCACGTTCGAGCATGGTGGTCAGCAACTTGCCATCGCGTCCGGGAAAGCGTTTTACCAGAAAGGCCGGAATCTCGGCACTGCGCCCGCAGGCATGGAGGGCGCTGGCTGCCATTCGCCACGGCTCGCGGGCGGCACGATCACCACCGGGCAGCAGCAAGGGCGCAAGATGACCGAGTCGGAGGCATTGCGCACCATCAACCCGCAGCAATTCACCGCCCCACAGACCGCCATCCGGCCCCAGCCCGACGCCGTCAATCGCCAGACCGAGCACCGGCTCGTCGAGCTGATGTTCGGCGCAGATTGCTCCGATATGGGCCTGGTGGTGACCGACCGCAACCGCCGGAATCTGCCACTCGGCGGCAAGGCGCAGAGCAAGCCGGGTTGAATGAAAATCCGGGTGCAGGTCATGGGCGATCAGGTCAGGTTTGACCTCAAGAATGTCGAGCAGATGAGCGACCGTTTCTTCAAGAAAACCAATCGCCGAAGCATTGTCCAGACTGCCGATGTGCTGCGACAGGAAGGCTTGCTTGCCTTTCAGCACGCAAACCGTATTTTTCAGGTAAGCGCCGAGCGCCAACACGCAGGGGCCATCACTCGCCAAGGCAATCGGCACGGGAGTGAAGCCCCGCGCCCGGCGGATGAAGGCCGGGCCGAAGTCAGAACCTGAGCGCACGACCGAATCGTCACAGCGCACGACAATATCGCGGTTATGCATCAGGAAGGCGTCGGCTATACCGGACAGCCGGTTCAAGGCTTCGCTGTTGTCAATGACCAACGCTTCGCCATGCGGATTGGCACTGGTCATCA
Organism: Azonexus sp.; assembly: GCA_030697085.1. Taxonomy (GTDB): domain Bacteria; phylum Pseudomonadota; class Gammaproteobacteria; order Burkholderiales; family Rhodocyclaceae; genus Azonexus. The sequence goes on from JAUYQT010000573.1 coordinate 1,238, forward strand.
CCAGCAAGAGTTCACTGGCCTGATTGAGCCAGTCGGTTCCGGCCGGTGAGTCTTGCGCCGCATGCCAGAGCAGCAGATGCACCGGCGTGGTCGGCAACATCACGCCGAGCCAGCCCAACTCCGGTGCAACGCCGGGTAAATCAAGCGCCGCTTTGGGGCAAAGGACAATCGGGGCGGCGGTACTTTGCAACAAGGCTAGCACCGCCGGATCAATCTCGGCGTAGGACGACAGGGACTGCTGGTTCAGCCCCATCACTGCGAAGGGTTTTTCCTCACGCTGCTTGCGCTGGCGCAAAACGGCCACAGCCTCGGCATTGCGTGCATCGCAGGCCAGGTGAAAGCCGCCCAAGCCCTTGATCGCAACAATTTTGCCGACCCGCAGCAGAGCGATAGTTTCGGCCAGCGGGTCACCCGGCAGCGGATTACCCCCGGCATCGAGCAATTCAAGGCTCGGCCCACAGGCAGGACAGCAGGTGGTTTCGGCGTGGAAGCGGCGATCCCTCGGCTCGACGTACTCCGCCTGACAGCTTACGCAGAGTGGAAAACCGGCCAGACTGGTCTGCGCCCGGTCATAAGGAATGCGCTGGCTGACCGTATAACGGGGGCCGCAATGGGTGCAGGTGGTGAAGGCGTAGCGCCAGCGGCGGTTGTCCGGATCACAGATGTCAGCAACGCAGTCGGGGCAAATCGCCGCATCCGGGCCGATTGCCGTGGCGACGCTTCCCGCTTCACTGTCCAAAATAACAAAACCTGGCTCGGGGAGAGTACTTAGCGGATCGACTTCAATGCTGTCGATCCGCGCCAGCTTGGGTTGTTCAGCGGGTAGCCGGGCAATAAAGCGATCTACATTTCCTCCGGAAATCGCGATGCTGACCCCGCCGCCATCGTTCCTGACCCAGCCGGAAAGACCGAGTTCATGGGCCAGTTGCCAGACGTAGGGACGAAACCCGACGCCCTGCACCAGCCCGCGAACACGGATCAGGCGGCCATTCATTTGCCGGCGAGTTGGCGCTCCAGCGCAGCGATTTTTGCTTTCAAACGGGCAACGGTTTCTACCCGCTTGGCGGCTTGCACCGCCTGCCCCGCCTCGATCCAGCCCAGCCATTCAGCCATGCCTTCGCCACTCTTGGCAGAAACGCGAATCACCGTCAGTTTGGGATTAACCCGCCGCGCATTGGCCTCGGCCAGATCGGCGTCAAAATCGAGATAGGGCAGCAGATCGCACTTGTTGAGCAGCATCACGTCGGCGGCGCGGAACATGTCGGGATATTTCAGCGGCTTGTCCTCACCCTCGGTCACCGAAAGAATCGCTACCTTGTGATGTTCGCCGAGATCAAACGCTGCCGGGCAGACCAGATTGCCGACATTTTCGATCAGGAACAGCGAATCATCGGCTGGCTGCATGCGCTCAAAAGCCTGACCGACCATGTGGCCATCGAGGTGACAACCCTTGCCGGTATTGATCTGGAGGGCCGCAACGCCGGTCGCCCGGATGCGTTCGGCATCGTTCGAGGTTTGCTGATCACCCTCAACCACGCTGATCGCCAGCTTGCCCTTGAGCAGTTCTATGGTCTTGACCAGCAGCGTCGTTTTGCCGGAACCGGGGCTGGAAACCAGATTGAGTGCAAAAATACCGCGCTCGTCAAAAGCCAAACGATTCGCCGAGGCGTAAGTGTTGTTCTTGGACAGGATGTCCTGCTCGATCTGCACCATCCGCGACTGGCTCAAGCCCGGCACATGCGCCCCGGCCGGGCCGGTACCGTAGTCGAGATCGCCGCCGATACCATGCGTGTGATGCTCGTGATCATGTGAATGATCATGTTGATGCTCGCCACTATGAACATGCGGATGAGCGTGCTCGCTGCCATCGGCATGATGGTGCGGGTGGGCATGGCCCTCGGATGCCGGGTGATCATGGCTGTGCGCATGGTCGCTCTGTGCCTCATGTTGATGGTCGTGGCTGTGCGTGTGCACCGTGCCATCCGCATGAACGTGGGTATGCTCGTGCGCCCCCGACTCAATCTTGACTTCCCCTGGACTACAGCCGCATACCGTACACATAAGCCTATCTCCGATTATTGCTATTCGATTTCAATTTCCTTGACCCGCATTTCCGTACCGCCGGTCGGCTGAACCTGATAACTCCCGCATAGCGGACAAGCCGCATACGACTCGGCCATCGCCACGGTTTCTCCGCAGCCAATGCAGCAACCTTCGCCGGGCGTTTCAATGATTTCCAGCACCGCACCTTCGGCAACACTGCCCTTCGTCACCGCCTCAAAACAAAAGCGCATTGCCTCCGGCTCGACCGACGACAAACAGCCAATCTCCAACACCACCAGCTTGACCCGCTGCGCCTTTTCGCGCTGCGCGGTGTCTTCAACCAGTTGCAACACGCCCTCGGCGAGTGACATTTCATGCATCGTTCAATTCCATCACGTAAGGCAGACAGGGATCGAGCGCAAGGATAGCCTGATTAACTCCCTGCCGCATTTGATTCAAGTTGCCCCAGGTCTGCCCGGCAAGCAGAGCCGACAACGCCGTTTCATTCTGAAAAAACACATCGGTTGGTGCCCAGACTTGATAGCGGCTAACCACACCACCCGCCAGCTCTGTAGCATGGGTCAAAACACCCCGCGCCGTCCGGATCTGCGCCACCCCCAAGCCACCTTCGCCCACCGCCAGCATGGGATAGCCCCGACCATTGCGCAGCGCTTCGACGGCCTCGCTCACCGCGCGCAACCTCGCCTGATAAGCCGCCAACACCGAAACCGGCGGCAAGCCAGGGGGTGGTGAGGCGGCAGAACCCTGCCAAAAGGCCAGCCAATCGGCCGGATTGAATGCCAGCGGACAATCTTCACCATTACTACGGTGCACCAGCGTTTTCAGGCATTTTTCAGCCAGCGGCAGCAAAACCTGATCGTATAAATCACCGGTTTCCACAGCAACAGAAGGCCCATGACGGGCAGCCCGCCAGGCGACAAAAGCCGCTTTCTCCGGCGCAACGCCCAAGGCGACCGGCCAATCCAGCAACAAACGCCACAGGTTTTCATGGAGGAATTCTATCCACAGCCGCTGATCGCTAGCGGTCAGCGTCAGCTCAGCCCCGGCTGCGCGCAGCGCTGCTTGAGCCACCGCGCCCTGCGCTTCAGCGCAGAGGGAATAAAGATGGGGGATGGTTTTTGCCACCTGCACCGGTGGCTGGCCAATAAACAAGCGGGTTAGCGATGGACGCTGTAAACCAACGGCAAGCTGCTTCAGTTTTCCGGCTGAATACTGCCAACGAACCGTCAAC
>JAUYQT010000590.1 GCA_030697085.1 Azonexus sp.
ATCCTTGGCCAGTTGCTCATCGCCACCGACAACGTCAATCATGACACCAATTTTGGAGCCGCCATGAATGTAGGAAGTGAGTTGTCCCTGGGCTTCGAAACGAACGAAGCGACGCAGCGACATGTTTTCGCCAATTTTGCCAACCAGGGCGGAGCGGGTGGACTCAACTGTACCCTCGCCCATCGGCAATGCCGAGAGCACAGCCACATCAGCCGGATTATTGTTTGCTACCAGTTCAGCGCTGCCCTTGGCGAGCGCAATGAATTCGTCGTTCTTGGCCACGAAATCGGTTTCGCTATTGACTTCAACCATGGCGCCGAGCTTGCCATCAGCCGAAATATGCAGCGCAACAATGCCTTCTGCAGCGATGCGGCTAGCCGCCTTGCTTGCCTTGTTACCAAGTTTGACGCGAAGAATTTCTTCAGCCTTGACCATGTCGCCATCGGCTTCGGTCAATGCTTTTTTGCATTCCATCATCGGTGCATCGGTCTTGCCGCGCAGTTCTGCGACCATGCCTGCGGTAATTGCCGCCATACTTATCTCCTGAGCTTATAAAACGGGCGGAGCATAAAGCCCCGCCGTTACCACTTTATTGTGCTGCGGTTTCCTGAACTTCAACGAACTCGTCATCGCCACCAGCAGCAGCAACGATTTCATGAAGCACCTGGCTACGACCTTCGAGGATCGCATCAGCGATGCCGCGAGCATACAACTGAATGGCGCGTGAAGAGTCGTCGTTACCCGGAATGATGTATGAAACGCCAACCGGAGAGTGGTTGGTGTCAACCACACCGATAATTGGAATGGACAACTTGCCGGCTTCGGTAATTGCAATTTTATGATAACCAACGTCGATCACGAAGATCGCGTCTGGCAAACCGGTCATATTCTTGATGCCGCCGATGGATTTTTGCAGCTTTTCGAGTTCGCGACGGAAGGTCAGCGCCTCTTTTTTGGGCATGCGCTCGAGGTCACCGGCTTCAACAGCCAGTTCCATTTCCTTCAAACGATTGATCGATGTACGAACCGTTTTGAAGTTGGTCAGCATGCCACCCAACCAGCGCTGATCAACATAGGACGCACCGGCGCGCAGCGCTTCTTCGCCAATGATCTCGCGTGCCTGACGCTTGGTGCAAACAAACAGGACATTACCGCGATTTGCCGACAGCTTTTTCACGAAGGCGACGGCTTCGTTGTACTTGGCGAGGGTCTGCTCAAGATTAACAATGTGAATCTTGTTGCGGGCACCAAAGATATAGGGTGCCATTTTCGGACACCAGAAACGAGTTTGGTGGCCAAAGTGAATACCGGCCTCCAGCATTTGACGCATTGTTACGGACATAATAAAACTCCTTAAGGGTTGAGCCTCCATTCGCCGGAAACGCGCGCCATTATTGAATTCTGGCACGCACCCTTATTCAGCGAATGTGTGAATTTTGGTTGCGCGCATTTTGTGCACAACCATTCTTTTCGACCACGACGGCCGAGAAAAACCCAACGATTATAGCAGCAGATCACGTGCTCCGAAAGCCCAAGCTGCGGTCAAAGCCAATGCGCGACCGGCGTCAGGGCCTGATTAGCATCTACTAATAGCCGTTCTGCTTGAGCGCCAGCAGTTGTAGCATCCGCGCCAAATACGGTTGCCAATCAGGCATCTGCAAATCAAAGTCGGCTTCCAGACGGCTGCAATCAAGGCGCGAATTCGCCGGGCGAGTCGCCGGTGTCGGATATTCGGCGGTTGAAATTGCTTTAATCGCCGCTGGTGTCAGGGCCAAATTAAAGCCTGGCATCTGCCCAGCCAGATCGACAATAGTTCGCGCAAACTCACACCAGCTCACGGGTCGAGCTGCCGCCAGATGATAGAGACGATTTTCA
>JAUYQT010000599.1 GCA_030697085.1 Azonexus sp.
TGCAGGCGTCGAACGAAGAGTTGACTACCTCGAAGGAGGAGTTGCAGTCGATCAACGAAGAGTTGCAGACCGTCAATGCTGAACTGCAATCCAAGGTCGATGATCTGACCTGGGCGCGAAATGACATGACGAACCTGCTCAACAGCACCGAAATCGCCACGGTTTTTCTCGATAACCAGATGAAACTGCGGCGTTACACCACCTACGCGACGCACCTTTTCAAGTTTATTCCAGCCGATGTCGGGCGTTCGCTCTCCGATATCGTGACTGATCTTGATTACCCGCAACTCCAGGCCGATGCGCTCGCTGTGTTATCCAGTCTGGTTTTTCGTGAGCAGCAGGTGAGAACGCGCGATGGTCGCTGGTACCGCGTGCGCATCATGCCTTACCGGACGCAGGAAAATGTGATTGATGGTGTCGTTATTACCTTCATTGATATCACGGCAACTAAACAACTCGAAGCCGAGCTTAGAAAACTTGAAAAAAAGCCTTCATGAACCGTCTACAGGTTGAATTGCCCGAGCATTTGTGTGGCGACTCAACCCGTCTGGCGCAAATGCTGCTCAATTACCTTGGTAACGCTGTCAAATTTACCGAACGCGGCAATATGACGCTGTGCGGCAAAAAACTGGATGAAACGGCGAATGGTTATCTGTTGCGCTTTGAGGTGACTGATAGCGGTATCGGTATCTCGCCGGCCGAGCAGGGCTTGCTCTTTGAGTCGTTCAGCCAGGCCGATTGTTCAAGCAGTCGCCGTTTTGGTGGCTCTGGCCTTGGCTTGGCGATTACGCGCCAGATCGCCCGCCTGATGGGGGGTACAGCAGGGGTTGAAAGTACGCCCGGCGTGGGCAGCGCTTTCTGGTTAACCTGCTGGTTGGGCAAAGACCGTGCGCTCCGTGTCGCGCCGATTGATCCGGCGCTGGGCTGATCAAGTGTTGAGGAATGAGCCATGTACCTAAAATCCTTAGTCAGAACCCTCAACGCAGCGGAGAGGCGGCGGCAGTGAGAACGCAGAGACAACACAGAGAAGATCAAAAACTGAATCACCGGTTGGGTGAGGCAATAATGATCGGTTTTTCTCTGCGAACCGCCGCTCCTCCGCTCCTCCGCGTCTCTGCATTGAAAACGCCTGTCTTCAACCGAGGTTTCCAGGATGAATAATCAAACCGATTTTGTCAGTATCGCCACGAGGCTGCGCCACGAAGCGGAAGTGCGCCTGAAACAGGCCGCGCCAGTCGCCGATCAAGGACTTTCAGACCATGATGTGCAGCGCCTCGTTCACGAATTGCGCGTTCATCAGATCGAACTCGAGATGCAGAACGAGTCCTTGCGCGAAGCCTTGGCTGAAGTTGAAGCCGGGCAGCGCTTCATCGATCTCTATGAGTTTGCCCCGGTCGCTTATTTCAGTCTCGCCCCGGACAGCGAGATTCGCCAAGCGAATCTCGCTGGCGCCCGCCTGCTCGGTTATGACCGAATGCAACTAAGCCGTCAGTATCTGGCTGCGTATGTAGCGGATGAGGACTTACCGTTATTCAATGCGATGTTGACTCGGGCGCTAAGTAGCGAAGGCATCCACACCGATGAGATCAGGTTGCGCCTGCGGCCCGGCGAGCCGGTAATCTACGTGCGGGTT
>JAUYQT010000856.1 GCA_030697085.1 Azonexus sp.
CATCGACTAACGGTCGACCTCGCCCACGCCTGTTACGCCACCGGAAAAGTAACCGACGCGGAAAAAATAATGCGCCAGGTGGCGGCGGAAAACCACGAAGATCCGCATCTGATTGACCACATCACCAGTGTTTTCGCCAAAACCGGCCAGCCCGATGCCGGCAAGACGCTACTCGATCAAGTCGGCAAGGAAATCATCGCCCTCAACAACAAGGGGGTGCTGGCAGCGCGCAACGGTGATCTTGAAGGTGCCGTGCAATTGCTGATTCAGGCCGTTGAGCAGGTGCCCAATCTTCAATTTTTGGTTAACGCCAGCAAAGCGATCCTGACTCTGCTCGATCAAAAAGGCTGGGATGAAGAACTGGCTGCCAAGGCCCGGGATTATCTCCAGCGGGCGCAACGCAAGGATAGCAAGAGCCAGAAAGTTGCCTCAGCCCGGGAACTGTATGCTGCGGTGGCGAAGAAGCAAGGAATAACCATACCATAAACATGGTGAAGCCAGGGCGCTTACCCGTATCATTGAACATATTCAAGGGTCATTGCCACCGTAATTACGCTCGACCAATACTCCATTGGCAAAATAAACGAACGTTTCATGAGCTGAAAAAAACCATGGGGAAAAGGAAATGATGAGCACCCGGGCAGAACAAATTTGCCGCCTGCAGGAAATTGAGGTGGTGCCCGGCCGTTGTCTGCCGGAGTTTTGCGACATTCAGCATGCCATTCTCGAAAGCGCCTGCCGGTCGATTATTGCGACAGATACAGCCGGTAGCATCATTTACTTCAATCCAGCCGCCCAGCACATGCTGGGCTATTCGTGGAGTGATGTCGTAGGTCGTGCAGCGGCCTCGATCTTTCATCTCGACAGCGAAATCGAGCAACGCGCCCGGACCCTTTCGGCCGAACTGCAGCGCCAGATTACGCCGGATTTCGAGGTGTTTATCGCCCACCTTGGTAGCCGCCATGCCGACGAACATGACTGGACCTACGTCCGCAAGAATGGCACCCACTTTCCGGTAACGCTCTCAGTCAGCGCCCTGCATAGCAACACCGGCACATTGATCGGTTATCTCGGTATCGCCGCCGACATTACTCGTCAGCGCAGCCTCGAGCAGGACCTGCGGATTGCCGCAATGGCCTTCGACTCACAGGCGGCAATTCTGGTCACCGATGCCAATCTGCAGATCGTACGGGTCAACCAGGCATTTACCACATTGACCGGCTATTCGGCGGCAGAAGCAATCGGCCAGAAACCTTCACTGCTCAAATCCGGTCGTCAAGATGCCGGCTTTTACCGTCAGATGTGGCATAGCCTAGACAGAACCGGCCATTGGCAGGGTGAAATCTGGAACCGACGCAAATCCGGCAGCATCTATCCCGAGTGGCTAACGATTACCACCGTACGCAATGAAGA
>JAUYQT010000654.1 GCA_030697085.1 Azonexus sp.
GCGCACATTACCGGCGGCGGCTTGCTGGAAAACGTGCCGCGCGTGCTGCCGGAAAACGTCGTTGCTGAGCTGGAAAAATCCGCCTGGCCGCGTCCGAAATTATTTGACTGGATGCAGGCTGAGGGCAATGTTGCTGAAAATGAAATGCATCGCGTCTTTAACTGCGGTATTGGCCTGGTTGTTGTGGTCGCCGCAGCCGATGCCGATACGGCCATGGCTGAGTTGAAAGCGCAGGGCGAAGCGGTTTATCGCATTGGTAAAATTCGCGCCCGTCAGGGTGATGAAGCGCAAACGCTGGTGGTCTAAATACCAGCAGCAGGCGGCCGCGTTGTTGTGCGGCCTGTGCTTGCTGAGTTGTTCTTCATTTGTTTGGGCGGTGGGGCAAGCATCGATCCATTCGCCCTCACCGTCGGGCAAGCCGACGGTGAGCCACAAGGTCCAGGCGTTACGGCCGCCGGCCCAAGCAAAACGTCTCAAATCTCAACACCGTCGGCCCGTGGGCAATGCGGTGGGCGCGCTTGAAATTATTGATATCGATGTGCCCGGTCTGCGTGGTAACGCCAGTTTTTACGGCAAGCGTTTTAATGGCCGCAAGACGGCGACCGGCGAGCGCTTCGATAGCAAACTATTTACCGGGGCGAGTAATCGTTTTCCGCTTGGCAGCCGGGTTGCCGTTCGGCGTCTCGATAATGAGCGCTGTGCCATTGTCAAAATCAATGATCGTATGCACGTCAAGCATCGCCAGCGGGTGATTGATGTCTCGCTGGCGGTGGCGGAATATCTCGATATGGTTCGTGCCGGCGTGATGTTGGTTCGTGTCACTGCCGTCAATAGCGATGCGAGCGAAGATGCTCAAGGTGATTGCCATGAGGCGATTGAGCCGGAAACCCCCTGCCTTTCTTGCGATCATGGAAACAATGGCTGGCTCTACGGTCAACCTGAAAAATCGCCTGATTTTTGGCAAGCGCTTCCGCCGCAGGATTGATTCTGGAAACCTCGGTTGAAGACAGGTATTGAGGGTTCTGATTGAGGGTTGTTTCAGCCAGGGGATTGCCCTTTGTACTGCGTTTTTTGCCTGATTAGTTTTCAACCTCTTTCGGTGCTTCGTTACAATCCAGCGTTTTTTCCTGATTCTCCAGTCAGTTTTCAGCCTTGGTAAAAAAAATGAAGAAGAACTCCCGATTCGGAATCGTCGCCCTTGCCATTGCCGGTGTCGTGGCCCTTGGCTTTTATGCTTATTCGGCGAACCGGGCGCCCGTTAAACCAGTGGGGGAAAGTGCTGCAGCAGCGGGCTCGTCGGTGGGCATCGCAGTTGAGGTGGCCAGGGTCAAGGTTAGTGATTTTGCCGATGAGGCGGCCGCCGTCGGTAACTTGAGCTCCCGTGAATCCGTGGTTATGCGCCCGGAAACGGCGGGGCGAGTGGCGGCGATTAATTTTCGCGATGGCACGATCGTCAGCAAGGGCACGTTATTGGTCAGCCTCGACGCGGCGATTCAGGCGGCCGAACTGCAGCAGGCGCGAGCCAGTCTGGCTTTGGCGCAGAGTAATCAGCAGCGCAATCAAGAGCTGCGGGATAAAAATTTTATTAGCCCGCAAGCCCTCGATAACTCCGCGGCGGCACTCAAAGTGCAGGCCGCGGCGGTGCAATTGGCGGAGGCGAAGCACGCCAAAATGCAAATTAGAGCGCCGTTCACCGGCATGGTGGGGTTGCGTAATGTCAGCGTTGGCGATTACGTCAAAGAGGGCCAGGATCTGATCAATATTGAGGATATTGGTACGCTGCGGGTCGATTTCAAATTACCGGAAAGTTACCTTGGCCGCATAAGCAAGGGCCAGGCGGTTGAGGTGACGAGTGATGCCTTGCCCGGCGAGCAGTTTACGGCGGTGCTGGATGCGGTTGATCCCATGGTCGACCAGGCGGGGCGGGCAATATCCAGTCGCGCCCGGCTGGATAATGCGGCCGGTAAACTTCGCCCGGGTTTGTTTGTCCGCGTACGTCTGCTTTTCGGTCAGCGCCAGCAGGTGCTGATGGTGCCGGAGCAGGCCATTATTCCTGGCCCGCAGCCCACGGTATTCAAGGTGACGGATGGCAAAGCTGTGCTGGCCAAGGTGCGGCTGGGTGTGCGCCGCTCGGCTCAGGTCGAGATTGAGCAAGGGCTGGCCGAGGGCGATGTCGTGGTGACCGCCGGTCAAATGAAGTTGCGCGATGGCAGTGCGATTCGGCCGATTGGCGATGGCGCCGAAACTTTGGCACCGGCCGCTAAATCAGCCGTTAAACAGCCGGCAGCGACGGACGCGACGGCTGCAGTGAAATGAAAATCTCCGAGATTTGCATCAAGCGACCCGTTTTCGCCACGGTCCTGTCGCTCGTCATCATGTTGCTCGGGATCGTTTCCTACGATCGTTTGGCGGTGCGCGAGTATCCGAAAA
>JAUYQT010000104.1 GCA_030697085.1 Azonexus sp.
ATCAGTTGATTGCGGAACAAGCGGTTCGATAGAGAGGGCGCGCCCTATATAAGCGGTTGCGCTACTCCCTTCAGCGCGATGACGCGGCCAATGAGCGATAAAATCCGGTAAGCTGACTCTTGCTATCAATGCCTCGTGACATTGCAATGGCATATACTTGGCTGACTGACCGGGATTTTGAAAGTCTGCAATCAGTCTGATCCCGCCGCTGAAATTACAACGTGTTCGTGACCCGGGGCACAGTCAGCTTCAGGCCGGTTTGCTGCCATTCAGGTTTCCAGATTGTCCGGCAACAGGGCGCCCAAAGCTGCCGATGGAGAAAAACAGATGCTGCCATTGGGCGATTGATCGCGAAATTCAAAAGCTGCCGTTCGCAACGAAAAAATTGTAGTTGAGTAACTCTGTCAGGTTATCAACAGTCACTCTGTTTTAACTCTCCATGGGCCATGAGTTATATGCTGCGGCAAATTCCAATTGACTGCTAGGCCGCGTGCCAATTGGGTGATTTGACTGTTAACTTCATATATGTCTTAGCCATTTCAATACCATGTCAAAAAGGATATCCGGATCAACAGGTTTGGAAATAAAATCATTCATCCCGGCATCAAAACAACGCTCACTGTCTTCAGTAAACGCATTTGCTGTCATCGCCACAATGGGTAGCGATTTCCGGTTGGGAAGTTTCCTGATCTGACGAGTGGCTTCAAGGCCATCCATGCGGGGCATTTGCATGTCCATCAGGATCAAGGCGTATTCATTTTGCTTGGCCAATGCCAAGGCTTCGATGCCATCCTTTGCGGTATCAATTGTTAGTTTGGTATCTTTAAGCAGTTCTAGCGTCACTTCGCAATTGATTGGTTCATCTTCAACCAAGAGTATCCGGCGACCAGGAAAGTCACCTTTTAAAATGGCTTCGGATGAGCCAGGCAGTGCTTCTTCGTGCATTTGGTTCGTTGCCTCACATTGTTTGAGGCGTGCAGTAAACCAGAAGGTGCTTCCGACCCCGGGCGTGCTGAAAACGCCTGCATCACCGCCCATGAGCTGCGCCAGTTTCTTGGTGATGGCCAAACCGAGTCCGGTGCCGCCGTATTTTCGGGTTGTTGAGCTATCTGCCTGCTCAAAGGACGAGAACAGCTTTTCAATCACATCCGGGCTAATGCCGATGCCCGTATCCTCTACCTCGAAGCGGACGAGCACCGTGCTACAGCCTTCCACCTGCGTACTCGTGCGCAGAACGACGCTTCCCCGATCCGTGAATTTGACGGCATTACTGGCAAAATTCAGCAAGGCCTGCTGCAATCGTGTGGGGTCGCCCAGCAAGTGATATGACTCCGTTACGCTTTCGACCTGGAGCTTAATTTTTTTTGCCTGCGCCTTTTCGGAGAGCATCGAGGCGACATTGCCCGCCACATTGCCAATATTCACAGCGGTTTCTTCAAGCGTGAATTTTCCGGCTTCGATCTTGGATAAATCGAGAACGGCATTGATGATATCGAGCAAATGGTGGCCGGCAGCCTCCATTTTGCCCAGGCGCTCCGCCTGCTCCGGCGTCACGCCGCCGCGTCGCATCAAATGCACCATGCCGGTAATGGCATTGAGTGGCGTCCGGATTTCATGTGAAATATTGGCCAGGAAAGAGCTCTTCGTGGTGCTTGCCGATTCGGCCAGTAGCTTTGCCTGGGAGAGCATCCGGTTGGTCGCCTCCAGCTCGGCAGTGCGTTCAAGCAGTTCGGCGTGCAAGTGGCGGCTGGTCTGATCCAGGCGGAACCGATGCAGGGCATGCACTATCGCATGGGGCAACTGCACCAGATAATTCTCTCGTTTGACCAGGTAATCTGTGGCACCCAGGCGCAACAAGGCAACCGCCGTCGCTTCATCCCCTTTGCCGGTAATGACCACAAAAGGCAGATCAATCTGGAGACGTTTGGCTTCATGAATGAACTCCAGCGCATCCATGCCTGGCACGCGCAGGTCTGTCAGTACCAGATCAATGTCATGGGGACCGTTCAACAGGACAAGGGCATCCTTGCAACTGTTGATGCATTGCAATTTCAGGCGTGGCGCATAGGCTGCGAAATGATGCCCGGTCAATTCGGCATCCATCTCGTTGGGCTCGATGTACAGGACATGCTGATCGACCAGGGAAAGATCATCGACCAAAATATTCTGCTTGCCGTGGCGAAGCATTGTTGACCGCAACAAGGCTGGCAGTTCTTGCAGATAATCGCCGACTTTGGGCACGTAGTCTGAAGCCCCGGCACGCAGTGCGCGCGCCACAGTCTCATCGTCACCCACCCCGGTCACCATCACGACAGGTAGGTGATGGCCTTCCGTGCGCAGGCAGGTCAGGATGTCCAGCCCGTCCATATCCGGCAGGTGGTTGTCGAGCAACAGGAGATCATAGGGTTGTATGGATAGTTGCTCCCGGCAAGCCGCCCCCGTATCGACCACGTCAATCGAGAAGTCTGCGGCTTCGTGGGCAAAATGCTCACAGGTCAGATCGGCATCCTGTGCATTGTCCTCGGCGTACAGTAGCCGGAATGGTGTTTTCATTTCAGCCTCCGCCAGTTGGGCCAAATGGCGGCTCGTTGGACAAAATCCAGTACACCTTGATGTGCCTTACCACCTCGGAAAATCTGGAGAAATCGACAGGCTTGAGAATGTAGGAGTTAGCCCCTTCCTGGTAGGCCGCTTTGACATCCGCGTTGTCGCTGGAGGTCGTCATTACGACGACAGGCACCAGTTGCCAGTTGGGCTGCTTGCGGGCATGGCGCAACACCTCGATGCCATCAATTTTAGGCAGGCGCAAATCGAGCAGGACAAGCAATGGAAATCGGGGATCATGGGGGTCACCATGCGCATCGATGAAGGCCATCGCTTCATCGCCATCCCGGCACGCGATCACCGGGTTGGCGATGGCATGCTCTTCAAAGGCCTGCAGACAAAAGTCCAGATCCATGTCGTTGTCTTCCACAACCAGGATAGGGCGCAGGGACGAGCCGTAATTCAAGACATATTGGGCGGTCATTGGGTCATGCCTTGCTTCAAATGGGCGGGCAACTCCAGATAAAAGGTGGCCCCCTGGCCCGGTACCGATTCAGCGCGAATGGTGGCACCGAGCTTTTCCACCAGTTTCTTGACAATGGCCAGACCGGCGCCCGTGCCCTCGAATTCAGCCGGGCGCACCAGCCGATTGAACAGACCAAAAATCCGGTCGTGGTATTGCATGTCGAAGCCGATGCCATTGTCTGCCACGCTTACGCGGCAACAATCCGGGTGACTCTCGGCCACGATGGCGATCCGCGCCGGGGCGGCGTGACGGCTGTACTTGATGGCGTTGTCGATCAGGTTGGCCAGCACCTGCTGCAAGCCGCGCTCCCAGGTTTCGAGCGTGATCGGCGGCACCTTCAGATCCAGCACCACGCCCATCTCTTCGAGGGTATGGGCACGATCACGCAAGATGCCATTGATCAAGGTATCAAGCTGCACAGGCGTCGTCGTAACTGCCTCGCTATCCAGACGGGAATATTTCAGCAGGTCTTCGATCAACTGGTCGAGATTTTTCGCCGCACTGATTATCTGGCCCACACAGAACTGCCCGCGCTCGCTCAGTGCCTCCTGATGTTTGCGGACCAGCTCCTGGGCATAGCCGCTGATGCCGCGCAGCGGCGCCTTGAGGTCATGTGAAACGGAATAGGCAAATCCCTTGAGCTCGTCATTTTTCGCCAGCAGGCGCTGCCGATTTCTGCGCTGCTCGGAAATATCGGTCTTGAACAGCAGGCAATGGCTAATGTTGCCATCGTCATCAAGAACCGGCCAAACATCCACATGGTCCCACAAGGAGTCGCCGTCCTTCCTGTGGTACTCCAATTGGCACTGCCAGGGTTGGCCACTACGCAATGTATCCCACAGATCAGTATGCGTTGACGATCCGCTGTTGTCCGCCGTGTTT
>JAUYQT010000153.1 GCA_030697085.1 Azonexus sp.
TTGTCAGTTCAACTTTAAGGGAGTTCGTCATGTCCGTCTTTGATTCCCCGATTGCCCGTTGTGACGCGGTCCGCGAAATGGTGCTCACCGATGAAACCCAGGCCGAATGTGCCCGCGAGCATGAGTGCCCGGCTAGCCGAATTTGTCCGCTTTGCGGCTTCTTTGCCGAACCGGAAAAATGGGTGGAAACACCCCCGCCCAACTGAATTTTCGAAGCGAGAATTCCCATAATCGGACAGGCCTCACGAGATGCTATGATGTTTGAGAATCTCAAGCATCGCAGCAGTCTCACGGAAATCGATTCAGGTGATATTCGACAGCATAAAACGCACCGTTCTCGTTGTTGACCCCACGGCGAAAAATCGCGCCCAGATTTGTGATTGCCTGGCTCAACTTCCCGAAATTGAAGCCATTTCAGCGGCCGATGGCGCGCAAGCCCTCGATCTATTTCGTGAATGCCAGCCCAGCTTGGTGTTGCTCGACATTAGCCTGCACGATACTGACAGCCTGGCGCTGGCTCACGCCATGCGTAACTGGGAATGCGCCAACGAACAGTATGGCTTTGCCAGTTGGACACCGATTGTTTTCCTTTCCGCAGTCATGGATGAAGAAGTCCTCGCCCGGGGCATTCTGGCCGGCGGTGACGACTTTCTCTATAAGCCCGTCTCGGAAATGGTGCTGCTGGCCAAGGTTCGCTCGATGCTGCGCATTGTCGGCATGCAGCAGGAAATCCATGAAGCACATCGCCAACTGAGAGAAATTTCCCGGCTCGATGCGTTGACCAATATCCCCAATCGCCGCTACTTCGATGAAACGCTGGCCGCCGAATGGAAGCGTTGCATACGCACTGAAAGCCCACTCAGCATCGTCATCGGTGACGTCGATTTTTTCAAGCAATTCAATGACATATATAGTCATCAAGCTGGTGATGCCTGCCTCAAAGCAGTTGCCAGCTCGTTAAATGAATCACTATTTCGCGTTGAAGACATGGTCGCCCGCTACGGTGGCGAAGAGTTTGCGGCGATCCTGCCCGGTACCGATGCGAGTGGCGCCCATGCCGTGGCTGAACGCATGCACCGCTCAGCGCGCGAACTCAGTATTCCCCACGAAAAAGGGGTCGGCGGCCTGGTTTCCTGCAGTTTCGGCATCGCCACCCTGCGGCCTAGCGGCCACGACCTTCCCATAAAGCTGCTGCAGGCGGCCGATGCCGCACTCTATGTGGCCAAGAGCGCAGGGCGAAATCAGATCAAGGTTGCTGAAGCTTGGCGATAGCCGATTAATGACTGATCAACGGCATCAGCATGGCGCGTAATTCAGCAACATCCGCCTCAAGCGCCGCCACTCGCTGGCGCAACTGATCAAGCTCCTGGCTTGAACCTGACGCGGTTGCAGCGCCACCGCCCATTGCTGCTTCGATCGATATTTCGCCGCTGAGCAAATGCATCCAACGATTTTCCCTGGCCCCGGGCAGTCGCGGCAACTCGACCACCAACGCACCCTCCGAACGACAGGCAAGCTCGTCGAGAAAGGCTTCGACCGCAGAAATATCGGCAAATTTATGCAGGCGTTCGCAGTTCAAACGTAACTCGCCGGCTGTTTGCGCGCCGCGCAACATCAATACAGCCAGCAAAGCCGAAGCCTGCTTCGGTACGGCGAGGACTTTTTCCAGATCGTGGGCAAATCGCACGACCCGGCTACCGCTGACCTCACAGACCAACCCCAATTCCTTCAACGCTTCAATCGCCTGCACGGCCTCCGCTTCATCGGCCTCCAGCACCGGGTTGCGACTGGTCTTTTGATTGCACCCGGTGAGCAGCGTATTGAGCGACAACGGGTAAGTATCGGGCACCGTGCGCTGTTTCTCGATCAAGGTGCCGAGAATTCGGGTTTCGAGCAACGATAGCGTGGGGATTGAGTCGGCCATAAATCAGTCTTTCTTGAACAAATTAATCTGATAACCAGGTACTTCAGTCGACCGGGTGTTGCGTCACGAGCCAGGCGCGGTAGAGCTTCAAGGCGACATGCGCATCGTTGGCCGCATAGAGCAACTGGCGCTCGGACAAACGTCCATTGGCCCAATTGCTCGTGCCGATTTTTTTCGATTTCTGCAATTTCTGCCCGAAAAAATGTGCCACAGCGACTTTCGCCCCAACCGTACCGCGATGCCCCGGTCCACGCAGTTTTTCCCCTAAATCGAGGACATTACAGGCAGCAATGCCGAGTCTGGATTGCAGGACGCTATGATCATTGCCCAAGCCAAAGCCAATTTTCAGGACCGTGGGCGACTCGAGAATCGTCTTCAGGACCGGTGTCTCAAAATGCCGGGAAACAGGGAACAGGTAAGCCTGACTATCCGTCGCCAACTGCACCAGATGCGGCCCGGTGGACACTTCACCTTTGAGAAAGGTCGGCTTCGACTCCGTATCAAAACCGATCGCATCGGCTGCCAGCAACGCACTGAGAGCTTCCTCGGCCAATCCATCCGAAATGATCAGACTGATCCGGTCCAGCGGGATACCGGCGTAAACCGGCAGGTCGGCACTGCCCAACCCGGCCCGAGTCATCACCACATCACTCACGCCAGGCAACGCCTGAGCCACTGGCCAACGGCGTGAATTTCCTCAAGGCAAACCGAGTGCGGCATCGGGTATTCATGCCATTCAACCCGGTAATCATGCTCAATCAGAAAATCGCGGGCGGCCATTCCAAGTTCGGGCGAGACAACATCGTCCTCGATACCATGCCCGATAAAGACCGGAATTTCCCGGTTGACCGCAGTCATCTCCCGGGTAAGCAATTCAGTCGATGGCAAATAAGTCGATAGGGCAATAACGCCGGCCAGCGCTTCCGGGTGCGTCAGGGCCGTGCTGTAAGCCACCGCACCGCCTTGCGAAAAACCGGCGAGAAAAATCCGCTCACTGGGAATACCACGCTTGTTTTCGCGCCCGATCAAGTGGCGAATCGCCTGCCGGGAAGCGACAATCCCCGCCTCATCGACCTGCCGGCTATTACTCTCCAGCGAGATAATGTCGTACCACGCCGGCATGACGTAGCCATTGTTACAGGTGACCGAAATTTCCGGCGCATGGGGAAAGATGAAGCGAACGCTGGGGGTGTCATCCAGCCCGAGTTCAGGCACCACG
>JAUYQT010000182.1 GCA_030697085.1 Azonexus sp.
CACGGCTGGAAACCTGGCGCAGGCGACTGGCTCAAGATCGTTGTGGCCGTCGCCGTAGCACCAGGCCGCCGGCGTGATGCTCGGCGTATCGCGTTGCAAGTCAGGGGCGCCAAAAATTGCCGCAGTTGGGACGTTGACCGCAGGATGCAGGACCAGGTAACTGGCGGCGGGCAGGTGAACATCGGTGAACGTTTCGCCGACCCCTTCGGCAAAGGTGTTTTGACCATGAATGAAAACAGGAACGTCGGCACCGAGCCTGAGGCCGAGTTTTTCCAGTTCGCGGCGGGTGAGGCCGCTTTGCCATAAATGATTCAGGGCAAGCAGCACGGTGGCAGCGTCGGAGCTGCCGCCGCCGAGACCGCCGCCCATCGGCAGTTGTTTGTCGAGATGGATGGTGACGCCTTGTCGGCGGCCGGTACTTTCCTGTAACAAGCGGGCGGCGCGCACGGTCAGGTCGGTTTCGGGCGCTACTCCGGGGGTCGGTGTGGCAAGGACGATACGGTCATCATTGCGCGCTTCAAAACGTAATTGGTCGGCGCGGTCGATAAAGCGGAAAACGGTTTGTAACAAGTGGTAGCCGTCAGCTCGCCGGCCGATGACGTGCAGGAAAAGGTTGAGTTTGGCCGGGGCTGGCCAAGTGCTTTGCCAGGTCCAGCGGGTCATGGGCTTTCTTTCCATTCTTCGATGCGCAGGCGTAGTTCGATTTCCTGGTCGCGCCGTAGTGTCAGGCGAGCCGGTAGGGCGCCGGGGGTTTCGTCGTCGTAGGTGTAGTCGATTTGCCAGCCGTCTTCGTGCAGGCGCGTTGGGCGCAGGCGTTCGTCGCGTTCAATTTGTGCGGAATGGTTGGCGCGGCCAAGTAGCCAGGCGGGGAGCGGGGTAATCGGCAGGCGCTGGCCGGTGACTTCTTCGATCAGGGTTTCCGGGTCGGAGGATTCGTGGGTTTTGCCGTCGCCGGTGCGGAGGCGTGAAAGCACTGGCGTCGTGTCGATTTCAGCCATGCCGTAACCGAGCGGGCTGGAGAGCAGTACATGGTTGTCGCCATTTTTGTGCGTCCAGCTCAGTCGGCCGCCGGAACTTTGTGGCGGCTGTTCGGGCAGGCTGACGCGCAGAGCGAAACGGGCTTCCAGCGCGAAATCTCCCACCTTGTCGCGGCTCGGCATCGGACTGGGGGGCAGGCTGGTGCAGCCGGCGAGCAGGCTGCCGATGATGAGTGTGGTGAAAAGTGCCTTCAAGGTTGCAGCTTTTTGAGGGCGCTATTGATCACTTCGTTGTCAGGGAATTGTTTGGCTGCTTCTTTTAGCGTGCGTCGGGCGTCGTTCTGGCGCCCCATTGCCGCCAGCACTTCGCTCAGGTGGGCGGCGATTTCGGGGTCGGCTTTGAGCTTGTAGGCGTTTTCAAGCGTTTTCAGGGATTCCGGCAACTCGCCCTGGCGGAAAAGTACCCAGCCCAGGCTGTCCATAATGAAGGGGTCGTCTGGCATCAACTTCAAGGCCTGGGTAATAAGTTCGCGGGCTTCGACGAGGCGGATGTTGCGTTCGGCCAGCGAATAGCCCAGCGCGTTCAGGGCGTGGGCGTGATCCGGCTGGAGTGTGAGCAGGTGTTTGAGGTGGGTTTCAAGAATCTCCGGTTTGCCGATACGTTCAGCATTGAGTGCTGTTTCGTAAAGCAGCTCCGGATTGTCCGGCTGACTGGTGAGGGCGGTTTCGAGGACGATGAAAGCATCGTTCTGGCGCCCGGCTTCACGCAGCAATTGGGATTCCGCAAGAAGCAATTGCGTTTGCTCGACCGGGTTGTTGCTGCGCGTAGTGCGGAGCAGGGCGAGCGCCTCATCTGTCTTGCCTTGTTGCAGGAGAATTTGTGCGGCGCGTGAGCGGGCGGCGATGTATTGATTTCCG
>JAUYQT010000233.1 GCA_030697085.1 Azonexus sp.
GCTGTGCCATTTCGACAGCCTCTGCCTCGTTGATGACCGAGGCGCTGAAAGGCCTGGGTGCCAGCGCGGCCGAAGCGCTGTTTGCCGCCTTTCACGCCATGCTGACTGGAGAAACTCTGGCTACCCCAAGCAGCCTGGGCAAACTGGAAGTCCTCGCCGGGGTGCGGGAGTTCCCCAGCCGGATCAAGTGCGCCACGCTGGCCTGGCACACCCTGCATGCCGCCCTGCATAGCGAAAACCAGCCAGTCACGACGGAGTAAATAACATGGGTTTTCGCCAATGGCTATCCAAGTCCGAACAAGCTGAAGCCAACCGCTTGCCGCCGCGCAGTGAACTGGAGAACGACATAATTTTCGTGCTGCGGACGATTTACGATCCGGAGATTCCGGTCAACATCTACGACCTGGGGTTGATCTACGAGCTCAAGGCCAATCCGGAAAACGGTCAGGTTCATATCCGGATGACGCTGACCGCGCCGGGCTGCCCGGTGGCCCAGACCTTTCCCCAGTCGGTGGCCGAGACGATCCGCGAAGTGCCTGGCGTCGAGGACGTCCAACTCGAACTGGTCTGGCAACCGCCCTGGTCGAAAACAATGATGACCGAGGCGGCCCGCCTGGAATTGGGTTTGCTGTGAGGGAGGCGAACTGAGATGAGCGAGTGGACCGATGTTGCCGCCGTGGCGGATTTTCTCCCCGGCAGTTGCCGCCAAGTGGAGGTGGATGGCGTAGCGATCGCCGTTTTCAACGTCGATGGCCGCTATTACGCCATCGAGGATGTCTGCAGCCATGAGGCCGAAACGCTTTCCAACGGCCAGTTGAGCGGGCTGGAAATCACCTGCCCGCGCCACGCGGCCCGGTTTTCACTGGTCACTGGCGAAGCCCTGTCGCCACCGGCCTACGAACCGATCGCCACTTTTCCGGTACGTCTGGAAAACGGCCGGGTGCTAGTCCGGGATGATCACTTCGACTGACGCGAAAATGCTGATCCCGTTCAGGATTTCCTGACCAGTTGCTTGGCGAAGGCGGCATCATTTTTGGTGATGCGGGGCGCCTGTTGTGGCCCCGTTGCATTGACCAAGCGCACAAAGTCATCGAGAGAAAGCGGGGCGGAAAGTGTCTGGTCGACGCCCTCGATCCGCTCACGCAGCACAAACTGGCCGCTGCCGGTGACGACCATCAAATAATGATGCCCCTCGCTGCGCTGGTTTAGCCGGGCTACGGCGGCTGTTGCTCGAGTCGAACGCATGCGAATATTCCTTGGGGCGGCCTATTTGTACTTTTTGGAAATCGCTTTGGCGTCCAGATGGGCGCGGTCCAGGGTGCAGATTGACGGGTCATCATCGTGGCCGCAGAAAAAATCATCGGCTTGGGCGGACATGACCATCTTGATCGCGGCGTCGTCTGCAATGTCGTATTTTTCGGTGATCAGCGTACAGACTTCATCGAGATACTGTTCGTAGTTCATGGTGGTAGGCATTGGCATTTCTCTAATATTTTCTTACTTGAAAAACTAATTCAGTGAGTACGGCGGAGAAAACTGCTAGCCCGCGATTCCTTAATCAGACTTGCCGAAGTGTCGATATTCTTGTTGTTGGCGCGAACGAGCAGCATCTGGAAAATGCGGGCGAGCATCAGCGCATTTTCCATCGTTGTCCGTCGGCCGCTCCCGGCGTCAAGGCCAAACACCTCGATCCAGTCATTTAGCGGCATGATCCTGGCGCTCTTCTCCTCGAACATCGCTGGCAATAACCAGGCAAGATCAATCCACTGCGCTTGAAAATCAATGCCAAGATGCTCTTTGAACGCTCGGCGCAGGAAACCTTCGACGTAAGGAACATGGTAGGTAACGATGGGCGCCTTTGCGGTGAACTGCAAAAATGCCATTAATTCTCGGTCGACCGCATCAGCACTTTCCTGCGTCGAGCAATCGAGAAAAAATGCGTCATTCGGCAAAATGCTCGATTGCCGCACCGTGGTAGCTGAAATACCGTACAGCTTGTCAGTTTCGGGATTGGTACCACTGCTGACGATATCGAGCACCACGTAGCGCGTGTGAAAATGTGCATCATCGGCGGGTGCCGGCGTGTTGCGCCAAGCCTCAATGGCTACCCGCAGGTCATCCGGCAAATCGGCTGCCAGCCCCCCCTTGAAGAGAAAATTCTTCAAATTAAGCACGGCTAGTTCACCTGATAGTCAATTTTGAGGCGCGATTGAATCTTGCGAGCCTGGCGGAATGACTCTTTCAGAATGCGACGATCCAGCTCATTGAGGTCATCCGGGTTGATTAAATTGTCACCTTGAGCACCGGGTTCAACGTCGAGGCATTGGTGGCGCAAGCGAAGAAACTGGATGAAGTTGAGGCCGTCCAGAATTGCATTGATTTCATCGTTGCGGATCGACAGGCGCTGCGAAGCGAGACGTAAACGCTGCACGGTATTGCTGTTGTGAACGCCAGTAGCCAAAGCATAAATGCGCGCCACGTCGACAAAGATCCGCGAGCCGTATTTTTTCAGGTCAATTTTGCCTGGATGGCCGGGTTCAAGATCGGTCAAGAAGTCACGGATTTTACCCAGTGGCGGCTCAACATCCAGCGCATTGTGCGCCATTGCTTTGAGGAACAATGGGCTGGATTGTGTCTGAACCAGCAGGTGCCGACGCATGGCTTCAGCCAGTTCAAACTTGCCGAATAGCGGCCGAAAATCGAAGAAGATAGTGGCGTTAAGTAGTGCGTCGGAATGCGGGATACGCACCCAGGTGCTGAATTGATCTTTCCACTCGTCGAGCGTCAGGCACCATTGCGGATTGCTCGCCATGATGTTGCCTTTGCACAGCGTGAAACCGCAGCGGTCGAGGTCTTTATTGACGTCGAGGGCGAAGGTCAAAAAACGCTGTCTTAACGCGTCGACCGCAGCCGCGTCGTTGCAGGCGAAGACGATGCCGTTATCCTGGTCGGTGACGAAAGTCTGCTCGTCGCGGCCTTCTGAACCAAAAGCCAGCCAGCACCATTCGATGCCATCGAAGTTGTGGTTTTCCAGGTTGAGTTGCAGCACGCGCCGCGTCAGCGCATCGTTCAGCGCTGAGATAAACTGGGTTAACTGCTCGGCGCCGACGCCCTGGGCGAGCATGTTGAAGGCCAGTTGGCGGATATCAAGCGTCGCTTGCTGCAAGGTTTCGATGTCTTGAGCCGAGTCGATGGTCTGGCGAATCTGACGCAGGCCAATACGTTGCAGCGCGAACAGGTCGCGTTCCGAAACAACGCCGGTCAAGCGTCCTTCGGCATCCGTCACCAACACATGGCGGAAACCTTTCGAGGCCATGGCGAGCATCGCGTCGTAAGCCGTGGCGTGTTCTTCCAGTTGGAGAGGCGAGGTTGACATCGCCTGACTGATTGGCGCGGTCAACGGCAATTCGGCCAGCACAACACGATCCAGTAAATCACTACGGGTAAAAACCCCGACCGGCTTGTCGTCTTCGCCGGCAATGACCAGCGAACCGATGTCGGCTTTCGACATGATTTCGAGCGCGGTGCGCAGCGACGTTTCCGGGGCGACAGCAATCGGTGAACGCGAGCCGATCCCGGCCAGCGGCGAGTTCAGTGTTTGTTGTTCGCTGGCACGCTGGGCAAATTGCAGCTGTAATTGCTGACGCGACTGGTTGAGCAAACTGGCGATATATTGCGTGCAGAATAGATTGAATTCCGGGCTGCTCGCCACCAGCGTCATGAAGTCTTCGGCCGGCAACTGGTAGCAGAAAACATCATCGATCGCGGTATAGATATTGGTGGACGGCCGGCCAGCGGTGACCGCGCCAATCGGGAAGCTCTCGCCGGCGCCGAGGCTGAGAATCGAGTATTCAGTGACCGTCACTTCGCCCGCCTGCCGCGCCTGCACCTTGCCTGATTCGATCAGGTAGAAATAACGCACGTTGCCGGCATCGGGGCCGATGATCTGACTGCCGGCCGGGTAGAAGGCGACTTTTGCCTGTTCGGCGAAGCGCTGCAGGTGGGCGGCTTGCATTTTGTTGAAGGGCGCATGATTTTTGAGGAAGGCGAGTGCGTTCTCAGCCACGCGATGTTGTCCCTCCAGGCGTATCGATTGTGCCAACTCGGTCATGGCGGTTGCATGGTCCGTAACCGGTTGTAGTTTTTGTTCTGGTGTATTCACGAAAACTCCTCCTTTAAATACTTGATTCGATTTGTGCCGCTACGGGGGGCGGCCAGATTGCTTGACGCGCGCGCAAAAAATCAATACTTCACCCGCGCAAACCGAGTCTTCGCCGACGCCTCCAGCGCCTGTCTGACCGTCGTAATTCCCTGCTCCTCCAA
>JAUYQT010000569.1 GCA_030697085.1 Azonexus sp.
CTTATGCTTTATTTTGTCTGGTGCTGGCTGATTGGTGGTCAGACATTGCCAATGAAAACCTGGAAGCTGCGCCTCGCCAATCCTGACGGTAGCTCACCTCGTCCAACACAAGCGCTGTTACGTTACTTGGCCGCCTGGCCAAGCATTGCATTTTTTGGCGTTGGCATTTTGTGGGCAATATTCGACCGGGACAAACAATTTTTACACGACCGAATAGCCGGCACACAAATTATCAGCACTAAAACCTGATTGGGCGTTATTGGATAAGCCAAGGGCTTCGCTCGCTAACGACGCTCAACCCACCACATCATGCTGACTGCCGCCAGAAGGAACAGCGCTGAAGGTGCAGCCGCACTGGCAAACGGTGGCCAGGCATTGATAACGCCAAGATTTGAAAATAATCCATTTAGCGCGTAATACAAAATACCCAGCATTACACCGGCGAAAATTTTCAGACTGACGCCCCCCACTCGGTTGTGCGAGTAGCCGAACGGCAAAGCCAGCGCAACCATCACAAATGTCGCCAGCGGGTAAATTAGTTTTTTCCAGATTGCAATTTCGTACCGCTCCGTCGTTTGCCGGTTTTCTGACAAATGCTGGGTGTAATTGAGTAGCCCGAAAAGCGACATTCGTTCGGGAGTAACCATCAAAACTGACAGCAATTCCGGGTTGACCGCAGAATACCAACGACCTGTTTCATGTCGCTCCACCCGAGCTTTTTCGCCTTCAAGAATGGTCTTAACGACGCCGCTCAGGAGCCAGCCCGTACCCGGCTCGAATGTGGCCGACTCAGCCTCGGTCACCGATTTGAGCGCATTGCCAGGGTCGAAATCATAGATGCGAATTTTTTTGAGACTGTCATGCGTTGCTTCGCTGATATTGATAAAACTGCGCCCATCCTTAACCCACAAACCGGTCTCGAAACCCCGTTGCGCAATCACCCGGCTCATTACCTTAAGTCGCATCTCCTGGCCAAGACGCTCCGTAAAAGGAACAAGACTTTCGCCAACCACAAAGGTAAATAACGCAAGCAACACGGCCACTCTAAATAGTGACATCAACAATTGACTGGTGGCCAAGCCGGATGCTCGTAAAACCGTAATTTCGGAATGCCGCGCCAGCGTGGACAACGCATAAAGCGTCCCGATCAAGGTGGCGATTGGAATCAGCTCATAAACCAGCCCCGGCAAACCAAGCAGCACGAAAACCATGGCGTGCCAGAGCTGACGCCCATTCTGACCAACATCCCGCAGTTCGTTAATTGCATTGAAGAAGCTGAATATGACCAGAAAAGCGACGAGAACAAGCACGACCGCTGCAAAGGTCTCTCGCATCAGGTAACGCTGATAAAGCTTCAGACGAAATGTCATGAGCGCTTCCTCTGCCAAGGCATATTTATCGCTATACGGCGGTAAAACAAAAACACCAGCGGCAAGAGCATCATCGCATGGACCGCCCACACGCCTATCCAAAACGAGAGTTTGCCTTGCGCCACCCAGGATTGGGTGGCTGAAATCAAATTACTGTAAATGGCGTAAATGAGGATGGCTATCAACATGTTGGCAGAACGCCCTGCCCGTGGATTGACATAGGAAAGCGGGATCGCAAGCATGGCAAGAATCAATGCCGAGACAGGTATACCGATCCGCCACAACAATTCCCCACGAGCTTTGTTACTGGTGTCCAGGATCAACTCATGAATTGGCAAACCACGAGCCGCTCGCTCTGCTGGCTCAGCCACAGCGTCCTCGATCCGAACGCGGTAATTTTCAAATTCCATGATCTTGAACTGCGGTGTTCCTGGCTCCACTTCATATCGCCGTCCGCGCTCGAGGACTACAAAGCGATCACCATTCGCAGCAGTCTCCTGATAACCGGAGTTGGACATAACCACGCCCAACTGCCCTTCTTGCATCGATGCAAGGAAGACATTGGCCACCCGACTTGCGTCATCGGCCATTGCCTCGACAAAGAATACCCGCTGGCCTTTCTTGATCTCCCGAAAAACGCCTGGTGACACTTGCGACAACTCGTTACGAGCCGAAAGTTTCTGCTGATACTCCAGCCTGCTTTGATTGGCCCAGGGTGACAAATAACCGGAGAGAACCATAATGGCTACGACGATCGGTAGAGAGAACTTCAAAACCGGCCGCAACCAGTCGGTCAATGGACGCCCGCAGGAAAACCAGACCACCATCTCTGAATCGCGGTAGGCCCTCGACAAACTGAGCAAAATTGAGACAAACAAGGTCAAGGAAAGCAAAACAGGCATGAAGTTCAAGGCTGAAAAACCCAGCATTGAGACCACTGCTTCGGGCGCAATCAGCCCACCGGCCGCTTCTTTCAGAAACCGGATTAATTGACTGGAGGTCAGGATGGCCAGCAACACAACACCAATGCCAGCGGCTGCCTGAGCAAATTCACGCCGTGCGGCGCGCTCAAATATCATGCTTTGACGAAACCGAAAAAATACGAGGATAATCCCTCAAACACCGATATATCCTTGATCAGGAGCAGCCTGTGGAATTTAGCATAAAAAGTGGTAGCCCGGAAAAGCAGCGTAGCGCTTGCGTTGTTGCTGGCGTCTTCGAATCGAGAAGACTCACCCTGCCCGCAGAGTTACTCGACAAGGCAGCCGACGGTTATATTTCCGAAATCGTCCGCCGCGGTGATATGGAAGGCAAGGCAGGAAGCACGCTACTACTGCAAAAAGTACCCGGCACAGTGTGTGAACGGGTGCTCCTGGTGGGGCTTGGCAAGGAAAAGGATTTCCGCGAAAAAGAGTTTTGTAATGCCGT
>JAUYQT010000672.1 GCA_030697085.1 Azonexus sp.
CGGGTTCGCCGTCAAATAGATTTTGCCGGGAAGATTCGTTAGCCCCACCTTGCTCAACAAACGTAGCCGAATGCCGTTCAGATAATCGTTCATTTCCGGCAAAGCAATGATCCCGAACGTCTCGGCACGCATTTTCATCACATCACGTTCAAGGCCGATGGCCAGTTTGCTTGGCTCATACGTCGGCTTCAGTTTCGATATCAGTGTCTGCGTTTCACCATCCCGTTCGATAATCTGCTGCGCCGTCTTCTGCGCGGTTTCGCATCCGCCCAGCAAAGTGCCGAAAGCGAGCAACGCCAAGGCCGTTCCCGCCCCTTTCAATTGGCCCCATACTTTCATTTGCACGGCTCCCCAACACCTCGCGTCGCTGCCGAGCGCGGCATATTGTCGACCGGCATGGCGCCACAATTTTCGGCCACCCGAATTTGCCGGTTCGCCCGAATCGAACGAATCAGCACCCATGCCGATGCGCCGTTATGCTCAACCTGGACAAAACTGTCCTGAACTTTTATGACTGACTTCGGAGCACTTTCAAAGCTACTGTTTGCCGGCCAGGAATCGAGCACTCGCGACGTGGCATCGGGTGCTTCAAAGAGTTTTGCTGGCCGCGCCAGCGTTCCCACGATTGTAATTTTTTCGCTGGCAATCGCTGGTCCACCCAGCATCGCCGCCAGCAATGGCAGCGCTTTCAGGAACATCCCCCGGTTCATAACGATTTCTCCACTTGAAGCTCACCCCGTTCAATGTCATTTGGATAAATCCAGGGCAATGAATAGATTAAAAAAAGTAAAAAAAACACGACGAGAAAAACAAGCAAGGCCGCCAGCAAACCTGCCGACAAGACCGGCATACCCTTCGACGCAAACAAGAACAACAACCCACCGCAAACGACCAAGCCCAGTAACAGCAAGACATACCGTGTTTTTCCCAACGCCGCGCCAAGAATTTTTCGAATTCGCCACCGCTCAATCTGGGCGGCCAGTAGCACCATGCGCTTATCGATCAGATGGGTAAAACCCAGGAATGCGGTAAACGCCCAGAAATTTCTCGGGCCAAGATTCCACGCATAGAAAATCCCCCCGGAAAGAATGGCCATCAATGCAACCCAACTGTAGTTAACCAGCCACTCCCTGAACCACTCACTGAACCCCTCCCTGAGCCACTCCCTGAGCCACTCAATGGCGCTCTTCAGACATTTCGGCAATTTCGATCCAGCCCCTCCTGCGACCGCTCGTGCCACAAAAACAAGCAGCAAGCCAATTAACACCGCTTGCCCGACAGGCGCAAGAGGACTACCGGCCAGCCAAAGACCGCCCCCGGCAAAAAGAACCAAGGCGATATATGGCGAAACAAGCAGCGTGAAATAGGCGGTAATTTGCCCTCGTGAGACACGAACGTAGGACTGATTGAGTCGCCCCGCACGAATCCGGCGAAAATGGACGATCATCAGATACCAAGCAACCCCCAGGCCGATAATCAAGGCATCGCCCAGCAACAAATCCAGTGCGTCCCAACTGAGCACGTGTTCTGCAACCCGTTTATAGCGTTCCCCGAACACCAGCAGGTTATCGAGCGCCATCGCATGCAGATAGACGCCGGGAATCGTTCCATGTACGGGTGACTTCAGCCAATCATCGGTGCCGATAAATGCGCCGCCATACAAAATAAACTTGCCTTTAAGCAGCGCTTCCACGTCCTCGCTGCTTTCATTCCACAATGAGTAAACCGACAAAGTGTTGCTATAGGGGCAATCGCGCTCAAGCGCTCGTGGGCCATCCTTGGCCAGGCGAAGCGCCGAATCCAGCAAACTGATCGGCCGACAAGGCGTATCCGAACGCCGAGGGCGCGGCGGCAACGCGCCCCAGATCAGGTCCATTTTCTGGGAAAATTTTGCGTTTTCGACATCAACGCTGTCGCCATACATACGCAACGCCGCCGAGGCGGTATCCATCGTTTTCCCCGCGCCCTGCAGCAGAGCATAAGTCTGCGCCAGACCATTACCCTCCGGCGTGTAGGAAACCGGCACCACGGTAAAACATTGTGGCCTGGGGTGTCCGTCCTTGCCAACAAACAAGTCTTCTCTCAAACCCTGATTGGCTTGCCAGTAATAGAACGTGGCGAGATAAACCTTCGTGCCTTGTTTATCGAGATCACAAATCGCCGCCAACAAGGCATCGACATCGTCACCAACGCGCACATCGGCGAATGAAAAGTCGATCAGCACGGCGCGCGGCGACCAGTTAGCCAGCGCGTTCAGCGTCTCAACATGAGTGGCGTAAGGGAGCGGAAAGGGTAAGCGCGCCTCGCGTCCACTCACCTTGTCTCTGGGGGCCAACGAGGTCAAATCCTGCTCGCGAAATAACAGGACAGTGACTTCATCACGCCCGGTTTCCGGATAGTAAAGGTTGGCCAGCAAGGAAACGGTCGCCTGCGACCACGGCTTCAGTGTTTCACCAATGCCGCCTAGCGAAAAAAACATCACCCCGGCAATCAGGCAAAGCAGCACCCAACGCACCGCCGTAGCGACCCATTTGACTGAAAGACGGCGAAAGTACAGCAAGCGGGAAGCCATGCGGGTGAATACCCATTTCGATTTTTTGCCGGATTATAAAAACTATTCGCCTGAAGCTTTTGACGCTCATCAAAAGATGCTTCAAAACCATCGGTTAGCGCAAACAAACGTATCCTGAAGCCGCCAGCCCATGCGTATAAGGTAAAATCGCCGCTTTCCGAACCGCCCGCTGGAGCAAAATCGTGCAAATCGTCTGCCTTGACCTCGAAGGGGTCCTTGTCCCTGAAATCTGGATCGAATTTGCCGAGCGCACCGGCATTCCCGAGCTGAAGCGCACGACGCGCGACGAGCCGAATTACGATACGCTGATGACTTACCGCCTGAATATCCTGCGCCAGCACAAGCTTGGCTTGCCGGACATTCAGAAGGTGATCGCCGAAATGGGCCCGATGCCGGGCGCCCGCGCCTTCCTCGACCAGTTGCGCGAGGATTACCAGGTTGTCGTCCTCTCCGACACCTTCTATGAATTTGCCCACCCGCTGATGCGCCAGCTTGGCTGGCCGACGCTGTTTTGCCATTCGCTGGAAGCCGATAGCGAGGGCATGCTGGTCGCCTACCATCTGCGCATGCCGGACCAGAAGCGCGAAGCGGTCAAGCGCTTCAAGGAACTCAAACTCAAGGTCGTTGCTGCCGGCGATAGCTATAATGACACCGCCATGTTGGGTGAAGCACACGGCGGTATCCTCTTCCACCCGCCGGAAAATGTTATCCGTGAATTCCCGCAATACCCGGTTGT
>JAUYQT010000693.1 GCA_030697085.1 Azonexus sp.
GGCGAAGCAAAAGAAAGTACGCCCGCGCCTCAAGCGCGGAAAACACGGCTAAACGAAGCCAACAAAAAACCCATCCCCACCCCGGCCCTCCCCTTGACGGGGAGGGGGAAAACCAGTCCTCGTCACTCCGACACTGCTCAAAATTCAGGCAGCCGATGGATTCCCGCCTGCGCAGGAATGACGGCGCCACTCTCTCCGACCGGCTCGTTTCACCGGCCCCCTTGCGAGGTACCCCCCAATGACCGGAAAAATCTGGTTCGTCGGTGCCGGCCCCGGCGATCCCGACCTGATGACAGTCAAAGCCCGCAAACTGCTGGAACAATCCGGCGCCGTACTTTTTGCCGGCTCGCTGGTTGATCAGGCCGCCACGCTCTACGCCCCGACTGATTGCGAAATCCGCGACTCCAAGGACATGACGCTCGACGAAATGACCAACTGGCTAATCGCTCAGGCGCGCCAGCACGAAACCGTCGTCCGCCTGCAAACCGGCGACCCCGGCCTCTACGGTGCGCTGATCGAAATGACCCAACCACTGACCGCCGCCGGCATTGAATGGGCGGTTGTCCCCGGTGTTTCCTCGGCGATGGCCTCGATGGCGGCAGCCGGCGAAACGCTGACGCTGCCGGAAGTGACGCAGACGGTGATCCTGACCCGCGTTGCCGGGCGAACGCCGATGCCGCCGGGCGAAGATCTCGAATCGCTTGCCGCGCACAAGACAACGCTGTGCATTTACCTGTCGATCACGCTTTTGCACAAGGTGCAGGCTGCCTTGCTGGCAGCGGGCTGGGCGGAGGATTCGCCGATTCTGGTGGTGCAGAAAGCGAGCTGGCCGGGCGAAGAAAAAATCATTCGCGGCACGATCAGGGACATCAAGCAGAAGTGTCAGGCCGAGAAGGTCGGCAGCCAGGCGATGATCGTCGCCAGCCCGACGCTGGGCGCCGCCGACTGGCCGGACCTGATCCGTTCCAAGCTTTACGACCCGGCTTTCACCCACCGCTTCCGCAAGGCGAGTGCCGTGACCGAGCCGGATAGCGCTGAAAAAAATGCTCAACACAACGCCGTACACCCACTGGAGAACCCCATTGCATAACGACACCGCCATCCTCCTGGTCGGCCACGGCTCGCGCAACCGCGACGGCAACAAGGAAACCCTGCATTTCGCCGCCCAGTGGCGCGAACGCCACCCCGACTGGCGCATCGAAGTCTGCTTTATCGAACACGCCGAAGTGCTGCTTGCCGACGGGCTGGACCGCGCCGCCCGCGGGGCGCAGAAGGTGCTGGTCATTCCCTTCATTCTGAACGCCGCCGGCCACGTCAAGATGGAACTGCCGGCAGCGCTGAACGAGGCGCGGGCGCGTCATCCGCAAGTCGAGTTCGGCGTTACCCGCCACCTCGGCATGGGGCGTGAAATCTTTGCCGTGCTGCAGGGCCAGCTCGATGGCCTGATGAAACAACTGGCGGTACCGGACCCGATGACGACCGGCGTTGTGCTGCTCGGTCGCGGCTCATCCGACGCTGGGGCGAATGGCGAACTGGCCAAGATGGCGCGCTGGGTGTTCGAGGCCAACGAGCATGAGTTGGTCGATCTGGCCTTTACCGGCGTGACCTGGCCACGGCTGGAAACGACGGTTCAGCGCCAGGTCAAGCTGGGCATGATGCAAATTTGTATCGTCCCGGTTTATCTCTTCTCCGGCGTGCTGATCGAGCGCATCAAGGCGCAGGTCGAACGTTTGCAGCAGCAATATCCGCAGATTTCCTTTGCGCTGGGCCAGCATTTCGGCTTCGACAAGGGCATTTTCGATCTGCTCGACAGCAAGGTTGATGGCGAGTTGCCGGAAGGCCGGATGCTCGAATGCGACGGCTGCAAGTACCGCGAAGCAGCCGAGGAGGAGCATTTGCATGACCACAGCCATACCGCCGTGCCTGGCGAATCTCCGGGCTGTGGCCACGGACACCAAGACGGGCATGGGCATGGGCATGGGCATGACCACAATCACGATCACGCACATCCGCCGCACCCGGGCTGCGCCCACAAACACGATTGATTACGGAGATACCATGACGACCAATAGCGTTACCGAACAGCTGACCGAAGCCGGCCGTGCCATCGAGCACGACTCCTTTGCCGTGATCGACGCCGAAGCCGGCCCGCACAACTACAGCGCCGAGCAATGGCCGCTGGTCCGCCGGATGATCCACGCCAACGCCGACTTCGAGTTTAACGGCCTGACCGCCTTCCATCCGGACGCCATGCGCGCCGGTTTTCAGGCCGTGCTCAAGGGCAACACGCCGATCGTCGCCGATGTCGAAATGATCTGCGTCGGCCTCTCGAAGCCACGTTTGCAGCATTTCGGCCTGACCACCCATCACTACATTTCCGACGCGGATGTGATCGCCCAGGCCAAGCTGGAAAACAGCACCCGCGCCGTTCAGGCCATGCGCAAGGCGCACCGGTTGGGCAAGCTCGATGGCGCGATTGTCGGCATCGGCAATGCACCGACGGCGCTGATCGAACTGGTCCGCCTGATCCGCGAAGAAGGCGTGCGCCCGGCGCTGGTTGTAGCCATGCCAGTTGGCTTTGTCTCCGCCGCCGAGTCGAAGGATTTGATGATGACGCTGAATGACGTGCCGTGGGTCGCCATCAAAGGCCGCAAGGGCGGTTCGACACTGGTTGTTGCCGCCATCCACGCCATGCTGTCGCTGGCCGAAGCTGAACAGAACAAGCAGGCGGCCTGAACAAGCCATGAGCGAAGAAAGCAAACCGGCCAAAGTCCGTAAAGGCGACGGCCGGCGCGAGCGCGGCAATCGCACCGGTTTCACCACCGGTGCCTGTTCGGCGGCGGCGGCCAAGGCAGCGACGCTTGGCCTGCTCAATAGCGAGGTCGCTGATAGCGTTGTCTGCCGTCTGCCGAATGGTAGCGAGGTCAGCTTTGCCGTGACCGATGGCTACGTCGAAGAAGTCGCCGGGCTGGCCCATGCGGTGATCGTCAAGGATGCCGGCGATGACCCGGATGCCACGCATGGCGCGCACATGACAGCGGATGTCCGCATCCTGCCGCATCGGGCGGGCGAAGTTGTGCTCAAAGGTGGCTTCGGGGTCGGCGTCGTCACCAAGGACGGCCTCGGGCTGGAAGTGGGCGGCCCGGCGATCAACCCGGTGCCGCGCCGCAATATCATCGACAACGTGCGGGCGGTGGCGGGTGAACTGCTCGATCACGATGGGCTGGAAGTGACCATTTCCGTGCCGCTCGGCGACGAAATGGCCAAGAAGACGCTGAATGCCCGGCTGGGTATTCTCGGCGGCATTTCCATCCTCGGCACCACCGGCATCGTGCGCCCCTATTCGACCGCCGCTTTCCGCGCCAGCGTCGTGCAGGCGGTGGATGTGGCGGCGAAGCAAGGCCAGACCACGGTGATTTTCACGACCGGCGGGCGCACCGAAAAATTCGCCATGCGGCAGTTGCCGGAACTGGATGAGTCCTGCTTCGTGCAGATGGGTGACTTTGTGAAGGCGGCTTTCACCTCGGCGGTCAAACGCGAATTCCCCAAGGTCTACGTTGGCGCGATGGTCGGCAAGCTGACCAAAATGTGTCAGGGGTTGTCCGTTACCCACGCCTGGAAGGCCGAGATCGACCGCGACATCCTCGCTGAATCAGCCCAGGAAGTCGGCGCGCCGGCTGATCTGGTGGAAGAAATCCGCGCCTCTGAAACCGCCCGGTTCGCGGCTGAAAAACTGTCAATTTTAGGGTTGACCGTAGCGTTCCACCGGGCGCTGGCCGGCAAGGCGATTCGCAGCCTGAAAACCTGTTACCCGGGCAATTACCACCTGAGCATCCTCGTTTGCGATTTCGAGGGGCAGTTTATTTGTCGATTGGAAGAAGATGAAGTCCTCTGATTATTGCGCCTCGCCAGTTTGCCTCCTTGGCATTCTCGACGACGGCTGGGCCGGCCTTTCCGACAACGCTCGCCAGCGACTGGCCGGCGCTGATGTCGTCATCGGCGCCGGCCGCACGCTGGCGCTGGTCGGCAGTCATCTGGCGCCGACGGCCGAATTGATCGACATGGATGGCAAGCTCGGGCAGGTGCCGGGCTGGATGCTGGCTGCCCGCGATGCCGGCAAAACGGTGGTCGCGCTGGCCACCGGCGACCCGCTTTGCCACGGGATTGCCTCGTGGCTGACCGGCAAGCTGGGCCGCGACGGTTTCGAGATTTTGCCGGCGGTTTCCACCCTGCAACTGGCTTTTGCCCGCTTCAAGACGCCCTGGCAGGACATTAAAATTTCGACCTGCCATACCGCCGATGCTGGCGAATGGTTTGTCGGCGCCACGCCGGCCCACGGCCTCTACAAGCTGATGCGGGCGATTGCCCTGAACCCTCGCGTCGCGCTGTTCACCGGCCCGGACAACAACCCGGCCCGGCTGGCGCGCGCCTTGATCACGGCCGGCTATGGCGATGAGGTCAAGCTTTCCATCGCCTGCCGTCTGCTGCTGCCCGATGAAGAAGTTTTCACTGGACTTGCTGCGGTCGACGTCGAAAATCGCCTATTTCCCGAGCCTAACGTCGTGCTGGTTGAGCGCAGCGCAACGGCCACGCATCCCAACTTCGCACCCGCTTTCGGCCTGGAAGACCTCGAATACATTCAGCGTTCGCCGGAAAAAGGGCTGATTACCAAGCAGGAAGCCCGTGCCTTGTCGTTAGCCAAGCTGCG
>JAUYQT010000807.1 GCA_030697085.1 Azonexus sp.
CGGCCCTCAACTGCCGGCCGATGTTATCGCCCGGACTAGCGCCAAATATATCGAGGCGTATGAACGCCTGACTGGCAAGACACTCTAAAAAATACCGGGCGGCTCAGACCGCCCTTTTTCATTCCCCTCGCAGCCAGACAAACTCGCCATGACGACACAAAATCCCCTGCTCGACTTTTCCGATCTGCCACGCTTCGACACGGTTCAACCGGAACACGTTAAACCTGCCATCGAATCGCTGTTGACCGCAGGACGCGAGTTGATCGAACGCCTGACCGCCGACAGCACCCCGGCCACCTGGCAGGATTTCGCTGGTGCGCTTTCCGATGGCCTGGAGCCCTTCAGCCGCGCCTGGGGCATCGTCGGCCATCTGCATTCGGTCAATGACGTGCCGGCCTGGCGTGAGGCTTACAACGAAATGCTGCCCGAGGTTTCGCGCTTCTATGCCGAACTCGGCCAGAACCTCAAACTGTTCGACAAATACAAGGCGCTACGCGCCAGCGCCGAGTACGCCACACTGAGCACTGAGCAGAAAAAAATCGTCGATAACGAAGTACGCGATTTCCGCCTCAGCGGTGCCGAGTTGCCGGAAGACCAGAAGCCGCGCTTCCAGGCGATCATGGAAGAACTCTCCAGCCTCTCCGCCAAGTTCTCCGAAAACGTCCTCGACGCCACCAACGCCTTCGCCGAAGTTGTCACCGACGAAGCCGTACTGGCCGGCCTGCCGGACGATGCCAAAGAGGCCGCCCGAACCGCGGCCGAAAAAGCCGGTGTCGAAGGCTGGCGCTTCAGCCTGCAAGCGCCGTCCTACGGCCCGGTGATGCAATACGCCGACAACCGCGAGCTGCGCGCCCGCATGTACCGCGCCTACGCCACCCGCGCCGCCGAATTCATCGACGGCACAAGCAAGCCGGAATGGGACAACACGCCGGTGATGAACCGCATGCTGGCACTGCGCCGGGAAGATGCGCAGATGCTGGGTTACAACAATTACGCCGAGGTTTCGCTGGCCCCCAAGATGGCTGACAGCCCGGCCCAGGTATTGGCTTTCCTGCGTGAACTGGCGGCCAAGGCCAAGCCGTTTGCCGCCAGGGACATCGCTGAACTGCGCGCCTTTGCCATGGACGAACTTGGTCTGGACGATTTCCAGCCGTGGGATGCCTCCTATGTTTCCGAGAAACTGCTGCAGGCGCGCTACGCTTTCTCCGAGCAGGAAGTGAAGCAATACTTCACCGAACCCAAGGTCATCGGTGGCCTGTTCAAGGTCATCGAGAGCCTGTTCAACGTCAAGGTGAAGCCGGATACCGCACCGGTCTGGCATGAGGATGTCCGTTTTTACCGTCTGGAAACGTCGACCGGAGAACTGGTCGGCCAGTTCTACCTCGACCTCTACGCCCGCGAAACCAAACGCAGCGGCGCCTGGATGGATGAAGCCCGCTCGCGTCGGCGGACCATCGGCGGCATCCAGAAGCCGATTGCCTACCTGAACTGCAATTTTGCCCGCCCGGTCGGCGAAAAAAATGGCAAACCCTTGCCCGCCACCTTCACCCACGACGACGTGATCACGCTGTTCCACGAAACCGGCCACGGCCTGCACCACCTGCTGACGCGCGGCGAGGAGTTGGGCGTTTCCGGCATCCACGGCGTCGAATGGGATGCGGTCGAGCTACCGTCGCAGTTCATGGAAAACTATTGCTGGGAATGGGAAGTGGTCGCAGGCATGACGGCCCACGTCGATAATGGCAAAGCGCTGCCGCGCGAACTGTTCGACAAAATGCTCGCTGCCAAGAATTTCCAGAGCGGCATGATGGCGGTGCGCCAGATCGAGTTCTCGCTGTTCGACATGCTGCTGCACAGCGATTTTGACCCAAAAGGGCCGTTGACCGTGATGGACCTGGTGAACGAGGTCCGCCGCGAGGTGGCCGTGCTTTTCCCGCCCGAATGGCACCGTTTCCCGAACAGTTTTTCGCACATTTTTGGTGGCGGCTACGGGGCGGGGTATTTCAGCTACAAGTGGGCTGAAGTCCTGTCGGCTGACGCCTACGCTGCCTTCGAAGAGGCGGGCGACCCCTTTGATGCCGTCACCGGCAAGCGCTTCCTCG
>JAUYQT010000829.1 GCA_030697085.1 Azonexus sp.
AGGCATCGTTTTCAGCTACATCACGCAGAGCAGGGTGGTTTTTCGCAACGCTGGCCGGGCGACATTACTTAAGTTTCTCATTGCCTGGGTACTGATCTATTTCATCAATATTTCAATTATTTATCTCTTGATTCAAGCATCCATCAACGCCTATCTGGCAGGCGCCATTGCCACCCTTCCGGTCACCCTGATTTCTTACTTGATTCTCAAATTAGCGGTATTTGTTCGTCAAAAAACTAGCTGACACACCAGCAAACCAAGTGGGCCCGCCATGACACCCAGACTCGCCATTGTCGTACCCTGCTATAACGAAGAAGAGGTCTTGCCAGAGACCAACAACCGCCTATTGGCGCTGCTTTCAAGGCTGGAAGAACTGCAATTGACTACCCCTGAAAGCACCATCAATTACGTCGATGATGGTAGTCATGACAACACTTGGGCGATGATTGAAGCCTTTGCTGCAGCCGACACGCGCGTTCACGGCATCAAACTTTCAGGCAACCGAGGTCATCAAAACGCCTTGCTTTCCGGTCTCTTATCGGTAGAAGGCGACGCTGTGGTAAGCATTGACGCCGATCTGCAAGATGACGTTTCAGTGATCGAAGCGATGGTTCGTGAATTTAATACCGGCACGGAAGTGGTCTATGGCGTTCGTGATTCCCGCCAAACAGATACTGTATTCAAACGCAACACTGCGCTTATTTACTACAACTTCATGAAAAAAATGGGCGTTGATCTCGTGCATAACCACGCAGACTTTCGTTTGCTCGGTCGGCGTGCTGTTGAAGCCCTCCGCCAGTATGGTGAAGTCAATATGTTCCTGCGCGGTATTGTGCCGCTTATCGGCTACCGTGCTGCCACCGTCAAATACGACCGTGCCGAACGTTTTGCCGGAGTTTCGAAATACCCCCTACGTAAAATGCTTGCGTTTGCCGCAGAAGGCATCACCTCATTCAGCATCGTCCCCCTGCGTTTTATCACCTTGATGGGTTTCATCATCTCAGGGTTCAGCTTTGCAATGATCCTCTTCATCATTTACGGCAAAACCGTATTAAGTGCCGTTATTCCAGGCTGGGCGTCCTCCGTCGTACCCACCTATTTCCTCGGCGGCATCCAGCTGCTTTCCATCGGCATACTTGGCGAATATGTCGCAAAAATTTACCTTGAAACGAAACAGCGGCCGCGCTATTTCGTCGAAAAATCAATATGACAACGGCCGCTCAATCAGCGCCATCCGCCAGCGTCAGCAAAAATCTGTTGGCGATTCTATTGCTCGCACTCCTCATCCGGCTGCTCACCTACAACGGCCCATTTGGCTCCGATGACCTCGTCTATTTTGAACGTGCCGCCGCCCTGGCACGCGGCGAATGGGCAAGCTCAAACTACAACGGCGCATTGCGTTACGGCTTTAACCTGCCTGCCGCCGGCTTTATCGCCCTCTTTGGCCCCAGTATGTTCGTGGCAAACCTTTGGCCGCTCCTAGCCTCAATCATCGAAATCGGCGCCGTCTATCTCTTCGCAAGCACCGCCATGAACCGACGTGCCGGCATCTTTGCCGCGCTGCTTCTAGCCACCACGCCGCTTCACATCGCAGTCGCCACGCGTATCCATGCCGACTCCGTTGTCTCCATGTTTATCACCCTTGGATTTGTCCTCATTTACTTTGGAATGCTTTACCGCCGGCCAGCCTTATTTTTTGCTGCAGGCCTCGCTATAGGCGGTATTTTCTGGACCAAAGAACTTGCCGCCGTTACTTGGCTCGCCTTTCTGCCGATAATTTGGTTTCTCCGCGGTCAACCGAAAAATTGGCTTCAAATTGCTGCCGGCACACTGCTCATGATGGTTCTGCACGGCTTATTGATGACTGTTATTGCCGGTGATCCGTTCCACCTGATCAAAGTTGTCCTGAGCGCCGTCAAACATAACTTCATAGAAGGTGGCGACGGTGAAGATCACCCCGCCTACTACTTGCGCTATTTATTTTTTGATCTACGCCACGTTGGCTTGATCGCGCTACTCGCCGTTATCGCCAGCATTACCCAGCCGCACCTCATCAAGACAGAATTCCAATTAAAAACCGGCTATCTCTTTGCGTTGGTATGGTTACTTGGCCTGCTCCTGGTCCTTAGCGTCTTTCCTGTTTCACTCTCACCGCTACGCTTCACCCTTAAACAATCCAACTATCTCACCCTTTTTCTTGCTCCTATTGCCATTCTTGCCGGCATGGCCATTGCCGGAATACAGCAGCAATGGCAGCGCCCACTGCTACTGATCAGCATGGCCACGGGCATTTTGCTAGGCATCATGCAACAAGCCCAATACCGCAGCTTTACCGCCAACTCCAAATCAATTGCCGCTTTTGCCATTGAGCACCCCGGCGCTTTAATTGTCGGATCAACCAATAACTACCGACTCAGCCATTACCTAGCCCAGACCCTATCGCCAGAAATGCCAAGAGCGGCAACAACCAGCTTTCGCCAAATAAGTGAAGGCGACAAAAAAGCCCTGGGCCAGCTGCATCAGGCAAAAAGTATCTTTACCGTGCTCGATCAGCAAACAATGAACTGGGTCGCTGGCAAAACCCCAGTCATAAAGCCGCTACCCTGTTGGCAAAAAATGCAAATACTCCAACCCGCTGATCTCGCCATAAGT
>JAUYQT010000088.1 GCA_030697085.1 Azonexus sp.
GTAACAGGATTAAACAGTGCGACATTGGAGAGATGAATGGGCATGAATTTATCAACAATCCCACCCGCGATCCCCTATACGGGGTTGGGCTTCGTATGCAACTTGGCGCGATTAACACCATCAATGAGAACATGCTCGTCATCGACACGACGCGAAACGGAACCGCGCTTACCCTTGTCTTTGCCGGTGAGAACAATAACGTTATCACCCTTACGAATTTTTTCCATACCCCGCCCTTACAGCACTTCAGGAGCAAGCGATACGATCTTCATGAACCGCTCGGTACGCAACTCGCGCGTAACAGGGCCAAAGATGCGCGTACCGATAGGCTCGAGCTTGTTGTTGAGAAGAACCGCGGCATTGCCGTCGAAGCGCACTAACGAACCATCTGGGCGACGCACGCCTTTGGCGGTACGAACCACCACAGCGGTGTAAACGTCACCCTTTTTGACCCGACCACGCGGCGCAGCATCCTTGATGCTAACCTTGATGATATCGCCAATGCCAGCATAGCGGCGCTTGGACCCACCTAACACTTTGATACACATTACTGAACGCGCGCCGGTGTTATCGGCGACATCCAGAGTTGTCTGCATCTGAATCATTTTAAGTTTAACCCCAACTTAATCCGCCTAAGCGGTCAGTCTTGGAACCCGTACGGGTCGAACAAATTTGCGTACCCGAGTCGGGTTGCCACAAAAAAGAAGCCGGATTATACCGGCTTCTCTCGATATCACACAAGCCTTTTGTGCAATTAGTTACACCACAACTGCTTTTTCTAGGACATTAGTTACAGCCCACGATTTCGTACGAGAAACCGGACGCGTTTCGACGATCTCGACGAGATCACCAGCCCTGGCTAGATTTGCTTCGTTGTGCGCATGGTACTTTTTTGAACGGACCATAACCTTACCGTACATCGGATGCTTAACTTTGCGCTCGATTAATACAGTAACAGTCTTTTCCATCTTGTCGCTAACCACACGACCGACCAAAGTACGCTTGCTGCTTGAAATATCACTCATTGCTGCACCGCCTTTTCACGGATAAGCGTACGCACACGAGCGATATCGCGACGCACCTTGGACATTTGGCTGGTATTAGACAACTGCTGAGTAGCAAGCTGCATACGCATACCGAATTGGGCCTTCAAGAGGTCAAGCAATTCTTGTTTGAGCTCGTCCACGCTCTTGGCTCTCAGTTCACTAGATTTCATGATTACCCCAGATGACGAGTCACAAAGGTGGTGGGAATCGGTAGCTTAGCAGCCGCGAGAGCAAAAGCCTCACGTGCTAGCGCCTCATTCACACCATCCATCTCATAAAGCACCTTGCCCGGCTGAATCTCAGCAACCCAATATTCCGGATTACCCTTGCCGTTACCCATACGAACTTCGGCCGGCTTCTTAGAAATTGGCTTATCCGGGAAGATGCGTATCCAAATACGACCACCGCGCTTAATATGACGAGTCATAGCTCGCCTTGCGGCCTCAATCTGGCGTGCGGTAAGACGACCACGGCCAATGGCCTTAAGACCCCACTCACCGAATGACACCTTGGTACCACGAGTGGCTAGGCCCTCATTACGCCCTTTTTGTTCCTTTCGGAACTTGCGACGACTTGGTTGAAGCATGTTAGGCACCTGCCTTTCTTACACGCTTTGCGGGGTCTTTTGACTCCCCAGCAACGCCTTCAGGCTTTTTGACGGTACGGGTACGAGGACGATCGCCCTCTGGCTTACCTGGAGAGCGACGCGCACGACGATCATCAGCAACTTGATCGACAACTTCTGGCTGCTCATTACGGTCGAGCATATCACCCTTATAAACCCAAACTTTGATCCCAATAATACCGTAGGTAGTGAGTGCTTCAGAGGTCGCGTAATCAATATCTGCACGCAACGTATGCAGTGGGACACGTCCCTCACGATACCATTCGCTCCGTGCGATTTCTGCACCGTTCAGTCGCCCGGCACTCATTACCTTGATACCCTTGGCGCCCAAACGCATCGCATTCTGCATCGCACGCTTCATTGCGCGACGGAACATAATCCGCTTTTCCAACTGCTGCGCGATAGAGTCAGCGATCAGCTGGGCATCAATTTCAGGCTTGCGAATTTCTTCAATTGAAACATGAACAGGAACGCCCATGATTCGTTGGAGATCAGAGCGGAGTTGCTCAATATCTTCACCCTTTTTACCAATAACAACCCCCGGGCGAGCAGAATAAACTGTAACACGAGCGTTTTTAGCGGGGCGCTCAATTAGCACACGTCCAACAGAGGCATGCGCTAGCTTGTGCTTAAGATACTCACGAACCTTGACATCTTCATGCAACATACCTGGAAAGTCTTTGCTATTAGCATACCAGCGCGAACTCCAGTTTTTTGTAACGACCAGACGAAAGCCAGTCGGATGAATTTTCTGTCCCATGGCTCTTCCTTAGTTACCAACGGTCAGATAAATATGGCAGGTCGGCTTAATGATCCGATTGCCACGACCCTTGGCTCGTGCTGTAAATCGCTTCAGCACTGTTCCTTTTTCAACGTAAATGATCTTCACA
This sequence comes from Azonexus sp., assembly GCA_030697085.1. Lineage (GTDB taxonomy): Bacteria > Pseudomonadota > Gammaproteobacteria > Burkholderiales > Rhodocyclaceae > Azonexus. The sequence continues at coordinate 2,562 of JAUYQT010000088.1, forward strand.
ATCAGTTCGTCGATATCTGCACCGTCATTATGCTCAGCATTGGCCATAGCCGATTCCAGCACTTTTTTTACGATGTCAGCACCCTTTTTTGGGCAGAAAGCCAGGATATTAAGAGCCTGGCCCACCGGCTTGCCACGCACTAGATCAGCCACTAGGCGACCTTTTTGCGCGGAGAGGCGAACGCCCCGCAAACTTGCACGAGTTTCCATGTTAGCTCCTTACTTCTTAGCCTTTTTGCCGGCAGTGTGACCCTTAAACGTACGGGTCAGCGAAAACTCGCCGAGCTTGTGACCGACCATATTTTCGGTGACGAACACCGGGATATGCTGCTTGCCATTATGTACCGCGATCGTCAAACCGATAAACTCGGGAAGGATCGTCGAACGACGTGACCAGGTCTTGATCGGGCGCTTGTCGCTTGTTGCACGAACTGCTTCGACTTTATCGATCAGGTACGCATCAACAAACGGGCCCTTTTTTAGAGAACGTCCCATTTCCTACCCCTTAACGCTTATGACGGCGCTGAACGATCATGCTGTTCGTGCGCTTGTTGCTACGGGTACGGTAGCCCTTGGTAGGCTGACCCCACGGATTAACCGGAACGCGACCTTCGCCAGTACGCCCTTCGCCACCACCATGAGGGTGATCGCAAGGATTCATAGCGACGCCTCGTACAGTTGGGCGAATACCACGCCAACGGTTAGCACCTGCCTTACCGATCTTGCGAAGGTTGTTTTCTTCGTTACCAACCTCACCGATTGTGGCACGGCATTCGACATGAACGCGACGAACCTCGCCAGAGCGCAAGCGGATCTGCGCATAAGTACCTTCGCGAGCCAAAAGCTGAGCGGAAGTACCAGCGGAGCGAGCAAGCTGAGCCCCTTTACCTGGCATCATCTCGACACAGCAGATAGTCGTACCAACGGGTATATTCCGAATAGGTAACGAATTACCAGACTTAATTGGAGCTTCGGAACCAGTCATTATCGCCTGACCGACCACCATGCCCTTATTGGCAATGATGTAACGACGCTCACCGTCCGCAAAACAAAGCAACGCAATGTTTGCCGTACGATTAGGATCGTACTCAAGACGCTCTACCTTGGCAGGAATACCGTCCTTAGCACGCTTGAAATCAATGACGCGATAAGCTTGCTTATGCCCGCCACCTTGATGGCGAACTGTAATTCGACCATTATTATTACGACCGGCATTTTGCGACTTGGACTCGACCAAGGCAGCAAATGGCTTACCTTTGTGCAAATTCGCATTAACGACCTGAACAACGGCGCGACGACCAGGGGAAGTCGGCTTAACTTTTACGAGAGCCATTAGGCATTCCCCCCGTCAACAAAATTAATTTCCTGGCCAGCCTTCAAACAAACGTAAGCTTTTTTCCAACCCTTACGACGACCAACAGCACCGCGGAAACGCTTGACCTTACCTTTGACATTTGAGACTTGCACAGACTCGACGTCAACTTTAAAAAGAAGCTCGACCGCAGCCTTAATCTCAGGCTTAGTCGCATCCGAAACCACGCGAAAGATCACTTGCTCGTGCTTTTCGGCAACGTAGGTCGCCTTTTCGGAGATCTGAGGTGCCAAAAGCACCTGCATCAGACGTTCTTGATTCATCCCCACATCTCCTCGAACTTGGCCACTGCGCTCTTGGTAACAAGAACTTTGGCAAAACGAACCAGCGACACTGGGTCAGCCTCCTGAGCCTCAAGCACCAGAACATTCGGAAGATTACGGGACGAGAGATACAAATTCTCGTTCAGCGCATCCGTAATGACCAGAAGATTACCCTCCAAGCCCATGCCCTTCAATTTCTCGGAGAACAACTTCGTCTTGGGAGCATCAACAGAAAGATCATCAACAACCACCAGGCGACCTTGACGGGCCAACTCCGAGAGGATCGCAGCCATTCCGGCGCGAAACATCTTCTTGTTAACTTTTTGGCTGAAATTTTCTTCAGGCGAGTTCGGAAAAATTCGACCGCCACCACGCCACAACGGACTGCCATTACTACCAGCACGAGCACGCCCGGTACCTTTTTGACGCCAAGGCTTTGTTGTCGTATGACGAACCTCTGAGCGATCTTTTTGTTGACGATCCCCAGAGCGCGCGTTTGCTTGAAAAGCCACAACAATCTGATGAACCAGCGCTTCATTAAAGTCGCGACCAAACAGCACGTCCGAAGCCTGCAACACTGCAGATTCCTGACCTTGTTGATTAATTACCTTAAGTTCCATGTCGCCCCCTTAAGCCTTGACTGCCGGACGCACAACAACGTCAGCACCCTTGGCACCCGGAACGGCACCACGAACCAGCAGAAGCTGGCGCTCAACATCGACACGCACTATTGTCAAACCCTGCATCGTACATTGCGCATCACCCATATGACCGGCCATCCGCTTACCCGGAAAAACACGACCCGGATCCTGCGCCATACCGATAGAACCAGGCGCATTATGCGATAGCGAATTGCCGTGGGAGGCACGATTTGAACTGAAGTTGTGACGCTTGATTGCACCCTGAAAACCCTTACCGATAGACTTGCCAGTCACGTCAACTTTTTGCCCTTCGGCAAAAATCGTGGCCGCCACCTGATCGCCAGCCTTAAAAGAGGCCAACTGCTCAGTATCGATACGGAATTCCTTGAGGACATGCCCGGATTCCACACCCGCCTTAGCCAGATGGCCAGCAAGTGGTTTGGAAACACGCGAGGCACGGCGCTTACCGAAAGCGACCTGAATGGCTGCGTAGCCATCGATCTCCGGCGTTTTAACTTGGGTCACACGGTTGTTTGACACATCAAGCACTGTCACCGGGATGGACGCGCCATCTTCAGCAAAAATGCGAGTCATGCCAACCTTGCGACCTACAAGGCCTAGACTCATGGTTATTCTCCTCATCGCCGGCTGCGATTGGCCGGACGATGTATAACAACAAATGGGCAGCCTTTATGGCCACCCCCGAAAAGGGCGGATTATATCCGCAACCTTCAATTACTGCAACTTGATCTCAACATCAACCCCAGCCGGAAGATCAAGCTTCATAAGCGCATCAACCGTCTTGTCAGTCGGATCGACAATATCCATCAAGCGAAGATGGGTACGAATCTCCAACTGATCACGAGAAGCCTTGTTCACATGCGGAGAGCGGAGTATGTCAAAACGTTCTTTGCGTGTCGGCAACGGCACCGGCCCACGAACCACAGCCCCGGTACGCTTCGCAGTCTCAACAATTTCCTGAGCAGACTGATCAATCAGACGATAATCGAAGGCCTTAAGGCGAATACGGATTTTTTGACTTTGCATTTTTGACTTCCAAAGAGCGATGGGAAGAGATGAGCTCTTCCCGGTTTTAAATAATTACTCGATGATTTTGGCGACGACACCAGCACCAACGGTACGACCACCTTCGCGGATAGCGAAGCGCAAACCATCTTCCATGGCGATTGGCGCAATCAGCTTGATGGTCATGGCAATGTTGTCGCCTGGCATGACCATTTCAACACCTTCCGGCAGATCGATTGAGCCGGTGACGTCAGTGGTACGGAAGTAGAACTGCGGGCGGTAGCCATTAAAGAACGGGGTGTGACGACCACCTTCATCTTTGGAGAGGATGTACACTTCCGAAGTGAAGTGGGTGTGCGGCTTAACCGAACCCGGCTTGCAGAGAACCTGACCGCGTTCGACATCTTCACGCTTGGTTCCACGCAACAGGGCGCCGACGTTGTCACCCGCCTGACCTTGGTCAAGCAGCTTGCGGAACATTTCAACGCCCGTGCAGATGGTCTTGACAGTAGGACGAATGCCGACGATTTCGATTTCTTCGCCAACTTTAACGACACCACGTTCAATACGACCGGTGACGACGGTGCCGCGACCGGAGATGGAGAAGACGTCTTCAACCGGCATCAGGAACGGCTGATCAATGGCGCGCTCCGGGGTCGGGATGTAGGAGTCGAGGGCATCGGCCAGGCGGAAGATGGAGGGCTCCCCGATTTCCGACTGGTCGCCTTCGAGGGCTTTCAGGGCTGAACCTTGAATGATCGGGGTGTCATCACCCGGGAAGTCGTATTTGGAGAGGAGCTCACGCAGCTCCATTTCGACGAGCTCAAGGAGTTCGGCGTCGTCGACCATGTCGCACTTGTTCATGTAGACAAGAACATATGGCACACCGACCTGACGGGCGAGCAGGATATGCTCACGGGTCTGGGGCATCGGGCCGTCAGCGGCGGAACAGACGAGAATCGCACCGTCCATCTGGGCGGCACCGGTAATCATGTTCTTGACGTAGTCGGCGTGACCCGGGCAGTCAACGTGCGCGTAGTGACGGTTGGCGGTTTCGTATTCGACGTGGGCGGTATTGATGGTGATACCGCGCGCTTTTTCTCCCGGCGCTGCGTCAATTTCGTCGTATTTCTTGGCAGTACCACCAAACTTGGCGGATAGCACGCTGGTGATCGCTGCGGTCAGCGTGGTTTTGCCATGGTCAACGTGACCAATTGTGCCCACATTGACGTGCGGCTTTGTACGGTTGAATTTTTCCTTAGCCATTATCTGATCTCCGGATTACTTCTTGTTAATGACAGCTTCAGCGACGTTCTTCGGCGCCTCAGCATAATGCTTAAATTCCATCGAGTAGGTAGCGCGGCCTTGCGACAAGGAGCGGACAGAAGTCGAATAGCCGAACATCTCGGAGAGCGGAACTTCGGCCTTGATTACCTTAATACCGCCGATTTGGTCTTCCATGCCCTGAACGATGCCGCGACGAGACGAAAGATCACCCATCACGTTACCCATGTACTCTTCGGGCGTTTCAACTTCGACGGCCATCATTGGCTCAAGCAGCGTCGGGCTAGCCTTTTTCATACCTTCCTTGAAGGCCATCGAAGCCGCCATACGGAACGCATTTTCGTTGGAGTCAACGTCGTGATAGGAACCATCAAACAGGGTGAACTTGACGTCAACAACAGGGAACCCAGCCAAAACCCCACTAGTCACCGCATCGCGCAAACCCTTGTCGACCGCAGGAATAAATTCGCGCGGAACAACACCACCCTTGATGGCATCAACGAACTCGTAGCCCTTACCTGCTTCATTGGGTTCGATCTTGATCCAGACATGGCCAAATTGACCACGACCACCAGACTGCTTAACGAACTTGCCTTCTTGCTCAACGGCCTTTTTGATACATTCGCGGTAGGCGACTTGCGGCGCACCAACGGTCGCATCAACATTGAACTCACGACGCATACGATCAACCAGAATTTCGAGGTGCAATTCGCCCATTCCGGAAATAATAGTTTGACCAGATTCTTCATCAGTACGCACTCGGAAGGAAGGATCCTCCTGAGCCAAACGTCCCAGCGCCATACCCATTTTTTCCTGGTCGACTTTGGTTTTTGGCTCAACGGCGACGTGAATTACCGGCTCCGGAAAAATCATACGCTCGAGCGTGATAATCTTATTAGGATCACAAAGCGTATCGCCCGTCGTGGCCTCTTTCAAGCCGACGGCCGCGGCGATATCACCGGCACGAACTTCCTTGATCTCTTCACGCTGGTTAGCATGCATTTGAAGAATGCGACCCAAACGCTCTTTCCGACCCTTAACAGGGTTGTATACCGAAT
>JAUYQT010000006.1 GCA_030697085.1 Azonexus sp.
GATAGTCCTCGTTGCCGTGCGTTAGTGCGGCGCATATATGTATCTCGCCAATACCTATGGCGCGACAGTATTCGCGCCAGATGCCCACCGTCTTGCGTGCGTCGGGCAGATGCTGCGGCCGGTAAACGATCAGGAACGGACGCCCTTCCAGCCTGATGTAGCGGGGGTCCGCAAAAATCGGCAGGAGTGACTGGATAAAATTGAGATCGTCGTCCGGCAGATACTGCTGGGCGATGAGTACTTCGTGTTCGGCGGCATCCCAGCGGCGCGTCCAGTTCTCGTTTGCCCAACAAAGGCAGAATGGCATGTCGCTTGCCGGGTCGGCGAGCATGTCGTCAAACGGCTGGTTCAGTATTCGTTTGCCGGAAAACCAATAGTAGTGGTAACAAAAGCCGTCGACCCCGTATTCTTTCGCGGTCTTGATCTGCTCCCGCCGCGTTTCTCGAACACGTAGGTCGTAGAAGCCAAAATCGGCAGGTAGGTGTGGTTGGTAGTGGTTCTCGAATTGCGTCTCCGCCTTGGTGACATTAGTCCACTCCGTAAAGCCTTTGCCCCACCACAGGTCGTTTTCAGGCGTAGGGTGGAATTGCGTCAGGTAGAAGGCGATCAGCAAGGGGGGCGGACTGTTCTCCATTTTTTTGTCTTTTAAATCAAGTGTCATGGATTGATACCGAGGAAGCGTAGCAGGTGGCGTGCAACACCCTTGATGCGCGGGTATGGGTCGAGGTGGCGGGCAAAACCGGTCCGGATACGATTTCTCCAACGCGTGGACGGTACAAAATCCTTGTGCTGCGGCGGCTTCAATGTCAGCGCGGTACCGGTGTGATCTGATGGCACAGCCTTGATCACAACCTGGTAGATATCAGCGTGGGGAACGTTTCCGAGCGTCCGGCGCAGGCTCGCTGGTAAACGCGCCCAACTAGCAGCGAACTCGGTTTCTTCTGGCGGCTTGATCACGAACCGATAGTCGACAATCTTTAGCCCCCCGCGCTCAAACAGCGTCTGCATGTTCGCCAGCCCAAAGAAGCGGATGTGGGTTCTGTCGAGTAGCCCCCAATCACGATATTGGAAATCGCCGTCGATTAGGCAGGAGGCCACGGCAGCATGACAGGCGTGGGGTAATGAGATGACAAGGAAGCCTTCCGGGCCTAACAGCCGCGCCATACGCCC
>JAUYQT010000072.1 GCA_030697085.1 Azonexus sp.
CATAAGTCTTATGAGCACAAAAGCTCATCAGATCAACCTTCAGCTTACTCAGGTCAATATCAACTTTGCCGGTGGCCTGCGCTGCATCGACGTGGAAAATCACACCTTTTTCGCGGCAGATTTCACCGAGTTCAGAAATCGGCTGAATAACACCTACTTCGTTATTGACGAACATCACCGAGGCCAAAACCGTATCCGGGCGAATCGCCGCCTTGAAGACTTCGATATCAAGCAGGCCATTTTCCTGGACATCGAGATAGGTCGCCTCGAAACCCTGGCGCTCCAGTTCGCGCACCGTATCAAGCACGGCCTTGTGCTCGGTTTTCACGGTGATGATGTGCTTGCCCTTGGTGTTGGCGTAAAAGTTGGCCGCACCCTTGATGGCGAGATTGTTCGATTCAGTAGCGCCCGATGTCCAGACGATTTCCTTTGGATCGGCGCCGACCAGCGCGGCGACTTGCTCACGCGCTTCTTCAACGGCTGCATCAGCCACCCAGCCAAAACTGTGCGAGCGCGACGCCGGATTGCCAAAATGCTCGCAAAGGTAGGGAATCATTTTTTCCGCCACACGCGGGTCGACCGGAGTAGTTGCCGAGTAATCCAGGTAAATGGGGAGTTTCATCGTTTTTCTCGCTCAGTCGGGTTGTTTAAACAGCAATTGCTGTCAGTCCTTGCAGGCGTCCGACCGTTAGCTGCAAGGCGTTGATAAATTGGCTTATTTCACTTTCAGTATTACCAGCCCCAAGGCTGACCCGTACGGCCCCACGGGAAATTTCCGGCGCTACGCCCATCGCCCGTAAAACATGCGAAGGCTCAGGATTGGCACTGGAGCAGGCGGCACCACTGGCCACGGCAAAGCCTTCACGATCCAGCTTGCCGACCAGTGTCTCGCCATCAAGATCGGGGAAGGCAAAATAACTGGTATTCGGTAAACGCGCCGCCTCTGTGGCAAAAATCCGGGCACCCAAGGCGCTTAATCCGGCTTCGAGTTTCGCCTGCATGACTCGTAAGCGAACCGATAATTCGGCAACACGTTGCGCTGCAAGTTCCGCTGCGACACCAAATCCGATGATCGCCGGAACATTCTCTGTCCCTGAGCGCAATCCGCGTTCGTGGCCACCGCCGGCAATCTGCGGCTGCAAGTCAACGCGCTTGTCCAAAATCAGTGCCGCCGCGCCTTTGGGGCCGCCCGCTTTATGCGCAGAAAGCGTCATCGCTTGTACACCGGCGGTATTCAAGTCACGAAAATCAATTGCCATTTTGCCCAGCGCCTGTACCGCGTCACTATGAAACCAGCCACCACCTGGCTTGGCGGCGCTAGCCAATGCGGCAATATCCTGCACAACACCAGTTTCATTGTTCGCTGTCATCACTGAAATCAACTTTGGCCGCGCCAGCAAGGCATCGGCGTAGTCGGCCAAATTCAGCCTTCCTGAGCCGTCGACCGCAACATGACGGACTTGCCAGCCCTGCCCGGCTAGTTGAGCCGCCGGCTTGATTATGCATGGATGCTCAGTGGCACCAATTGCGATCAACCCAGGCTTAAGCGCCGCTGCGGCACCTTTCAGAAATAGATTATTGGCTTCGCTGCCACCACTGGTAAAAACGACTTCAGTCGGATGGGCATTGACTGCTGCAGCTACCCGTTGACGCGCTTCATCAACTGCCCGACGCGCTGCCCGGCCAAATTCGTGCCGACTTGACGGGTTGCCAAACTGGCTTTCAAGCCAGGGCAACATGGCCGACAACACCGCGGAATCTAGCGGCGTAGTGGCATTATTGTCGAAGTAAGCAGGCCGAAACATGGCGATATTTCAGAGCACAGAGGCCGTTTTTTCACGGCCGAATTTGATGACGCGCGGCTGCGGCCCCAGTCGACGCATGTCTTCAAGTACTGGGGCGACAACTGTCAATTTGTGCCTCTGCGTCTCAACGAGTTCGGCCAGCGTGACTGAAGACAGATATTCATACATTTTGAAATTGAGCGTTGACCACAGTTCATGGGTCATGCAGCGGTGTTCGTCGTGACAATTCTCACGACCACCGCACTGCGTCGCATCGAGTTGCTCATCAACGGCGCGAATGATGTCTGCCACCGTTACCAATTCTAGTGGACGGGCGATACAGTAACCACCGCCGGGACCGCGCACGCTGTCGACCAGCTTGTAGCGACGGAGTTTACCGAATAGTTGCTCAAGATAAGACAGTGATATTTTTTGTCGCTCGCTGACACTGGCCAGGGCAACCGGTCCGGCTTCGCCACGCAAGGCAAGATCGATCATTGCTGTGACGGCAAAACGTCCTTTGGTAGTCAAACGCATCAGGCTCTCCCGCTAATAACCAAGTGATATGGTCAACTATATATAAACCAGACTAAATCAGTCAACTATTTTGCTCAGGTACTTTGGATCGAAGTGATCTGCCACCTGGACCTCTTCATCACACTTGACGCCTTGCGCTGACAACTCGCTGATGAGCGACGCCAATCGACGATCGGTTTCTGCTGCATGGTCGAGTAATCCATGAATGGCCTTGGCTAGCGGATCATCCTGCTCACGGGCGATGGCATAGGCGGAGAACCCCATTTTTTCAGCTTGTGCCTGACGTTGGCGATTCTGTTCGGCGCTATCAAAAATTCGTGCCGGATTACCCACGGCCGTGGCGCCCGCCGGCACCGGCTTGGTGACGACGGCGTTGGAACCAACTTTGGCACCGGCTGAAATGATGATCGGTCCAAGCACCTTGGCGCCGGCACCGACCACAACGCCATTTTCCAGCGTCGGATGGCGCTTTCCCTTATTCCACGAGGTGCCGCCCAGCGTCACGCCGTGATAAAGCGTCACGTCGTCGTGAATTTCAGCGGTTTCACCGATCACCACACCCATGCCGTGATCAATAAAAAAACGGCGACCAATGGTGGCGCCGGGATGAATCTCTATGCCGGTAAAGAAACGAGCGATATGCGCCGTAAAACGCGCCAGCCAGCGCAGTCGATGGCCCCACAACCAGTGCGCCAGACGGTGCATGATCATGGCATGAATACCAGGGTAGCAGGTGAGCACCTCCCAGGAAGAGCGGGCGGCTGGGTCGCGGTCAAAAACCGCACGAATATCTTCACGCAGATACCGAAACATGAAGCTGATTTCCCTATTAAGACGAGGGTGAATTTTAAAATACTCGACTGAATTTGTCAGCTATTTCCACCAAGTGGAAATAGGTATCTGTTTTATAATCGTTCGTCATTTTTGCAGCACCAACCGAAAGATTTTCACCCGTGTCCAGTCGCCTCGCCAGCGCCATCCTGTTGCTCGGCGCCTGCGCCACGCCAGCCCCCATCGCTGAAAGTAATCTTCGCGGCGATTATCGCCACACTGAAAATTACCTCGCTTGGCGGGTTGACCGCGTGGTGGCCGATAATGAGATCACTGGTATTAGCATTGCATTAATCGACGACCAAAAAGTGATCTGACAAAAAGGTTTCGGCCACGCCGACCTTGAAAATAACATCCCAGCAACACCTGAAACCATTTACCGCGCCGGCTCGATTGCTAAGGTATTTACGGCCGCTGCCACCATGCAACTGGCTGAACAGGGCAAGATTGACATTGATCAGCCGCTGAGCGCAGCCCTGCCCGAGTTTTCGATCACCAGTTGGTACCGCACGAAGATGGCCTGGGTAGCGGCCGTGGCGACACGCTACGTTTTAGTCGTGAAGGCGATGAAGAACGACTGGGATTTTCCGGCTTCCAGATGCGCAAAGTTGCGAACTGAATTCCGGGCGTGCTTGGCCAGCAACTGAACGCTGGCGGCGCTGATCGGTTCAATCAGTGGAAGTCCCGGCTACTGGTTTTCAGGTGCCCCAACCAGGCGGAGAGATCGACCAGCCGCTTGGCGACCAGATGCACGACCTCGCCTTCTTTTTGCAACTGGCCATAGACGCCCAGCAGCCTGGCACCGAGCAGTTCACGGCGTTGCTTGTCGACCAGTTCGGGATGGACAACAACATTGACCAGCCCGCTTTCATCCTCCAGCGTGACGAAGACAATACCGGTTGCCGTGCCCGGCCGCTGCCGGCCGACGACGATGCCGGCGGCGCGAATCAGGGCGCGATGGGCAGAGATTTTCAACTCGGCGGCGCAGACAAAACGGCGTTCGGCCAGATGAGTGCGGAGCAGGCTCAGCGGATGCGCCCGCAAGCTCAGGCCGAGACTACGGTAATCGGCCACTAGACTTTCACCCATACCAAGCACCGGCAAGTTGTTCGGCGCTTCCGGCACCAACGGCTGGCCATCGAACAAATCCCCCTGAATCACGGCGACGACCTTTTCAATACTGGCCGCCCACGCTGCTTGCCGGCGCTGACCGGCCAGGCTGAACAGGGCATCGGCAGCGGCGAGCAGATCGAGATCGCGGCGTTGCAGGTTGGCGCGGGTAGTCAGGTCCGTGAGACTGGAAAATGGCCATTTTTTCCGGTCGACCGCAGCAATGCGTTCAGCGGTAGCTTTGGACAGCCCGCTGATCGTACGCAGGCCGAGGCGCACGGCGCCACATTCTTCAATCCGGCAATCCCAGTCGCTGACGGTGACATCGGGAGGTAAAACGGTTACGCCATGCCGACGGGTATCCTGAATCAGCATCGACGGCGAGTAAAAACCCATCGGCTGGCTATTGAGCAGACCGCACAGAAAGGCGGCCGGGTGGTGACACTTCAACCACGCCGAGGCATAGACCAGCAGCGCGAAGCTGGCGGCATGTGATTCGGGGAAACCGTATTCACCGAAGCCTTGAATCTGCGCGATGATGCGCCGGGCGAAGGCTTCCGGCAGGCCATTGGCCGCCATGCCGGCGAGCAGCTTTTGCTCGAAAGGTTCCAGCCCGCCCTTGCGTTTCCAGGCGGCCATTGCCCGGCGTAACTGGTCGGCTTCGCCGGGGGTGAAATTGGCGGCAACCACGGCCAGTTGCATGACCTGTTCCTGAAAAATCGGCACGCCGTAGGTGCGGTTTAGTACGGCGTCGACGGCTGGCGAGATCTGCTCGATGCGCTCCTTTTTTTGCCGCCGCTTCAGGTAGGGATGCACCATGTCACCCTGAATCGGCCCGGGTCGGACAAGCGCTACTTCGACCACCAGATCGTAAAAATTGCGCGGTTGCAAGCGTGGCAGCATGGCCATCTGGGCCCGCGATTCGACCTGGAAAACCCCCATGCTGTCGGCCTTGCACAGCATGGCGTAGGTGGCGGGATCTTCGGGCGGAATTTCGTGCATTTTTAGCGGTTGACCGCAGGAGTTACCCACCATCGCCAGCGTCCGGCGAATTGCCGAGAGCATGCCGAGCGCCAGGATATCGACCGTCATCAGACCCATCGCGTCAATGTCGTCCTTGTCCCATTGAATGACGCTGCGCTCGGCCATCGCTGCGTTTTCGACCGGAACGAGGCGCGACAATGGCCCGCGTGAAATGACAAAGCCGCCGGTATGCTGAGTCAAATGCCGGGGAAAACCGCGCAGCGCTTCGGCCATCGCCAGCCATTTTTCAACGCGTGGCGCAGTGGGGTCGAGGCCGAGTTCGGCGAAGCGTTCGGGCAATTGCTCGCGTTTATCCCACCAGGCCAGCGAGGCGGTCAGCGCGTTGATCTGGGCAATGCCGAAACCGAGCGCCCGACCGGCATCGCGCAGCGCGCCCTTGGTGCGGTAGGTGATGATCGCCGCGGTCAATGCCGCCCGCTCGCGGCCGTATTTTTTGTAGATGTATTGAATGACCTCCTCGCGCCGTTCATGCTCGAAATCGACGTCGATATCCGGCGGCTCACCGCGCTCTTTCGAAATGAAACGCTCGAACAGCAAGGCGGAACGGGCGGGGTCGACTTCGGTAATACCGAGCGCGTAGCACACCGCCGAATTGGCCGCCGAGCCGCGCCCCTGACAAAGAATTTTCTGCTCGCGGGCAAAGCAGACAATGTCGTACACCGTCAAAAAATAGGCTTCATAAGTCATTTCGGCGATCAACGCCAATTCGTATTCGATGCGCTCGCGAACGCTCTCGGGCACGCCCTCCGGATAACGCCGCAGCAGGCCACGCTCGGTTTCCGCACGTAACCATGAGGCCGGCGTTTCACCAGCCGGGATAATTTCTTCCGGATATTCGTAACGTAACTCGTCGAGCGAAAACTGGCAGCGCGCCGCGATCTTCAAAGTTTCAGCCAGCGAGGATGGCGGGTAAAGGCGTGAGAGGCGCAGCCTTGTCCGCAGATGGCGCTCACCGTTCGGAAAGAGCGCATAGCCGGCGTCAAAAACCGTGGTTTTCAGGCGCAGGGCGGTCAATACATCTTGCAGCGGCCGCCTAGCCCGCAGGTGCATATGCACATCGCCCGTTGCCACCAGCGGCAAACCACTCGCCTCGCTCAGCGCCTGCAAGGTTTCCAGCCGGGCGGCATCATCCGGCCCGGCGTGGAGTTCGACCGCAATCCAGGCTCGGCCAGGGAAATGTCTGGCCAACCAGAGCGCATCGGCTGCCGACGGCAGCTCAGGCGGCATCCACAGCACAAGGCAGTCCGGCACCCCGCCGCTGGGTGCAAAGGATTCCAGATCGCCGCGATGCAAGGTGTATTCGCCCTTCCCGGCCCGTCGTCGAGCTAGTGTAATCAGAGCCGAAAGGTTGCCATAGCCGTGACGGTTACTTGCCAAAAAGACCAGTTTCAGAGCATCGATTTCAGGGCCAGCATTTGTTTCAATAGCCATCTCACTGCCGACAATGAACTTCAGCCCAGCCTCTTTTGCCGCCAGATGCGCCCGTACGATTCCGGCCAGCGAACATTCGTCGGTCAACGCCAGGGCCTTGTAGCCCTGCGCCACCGCTTCCTTGACCAACTCATCCGGATGCGAGGCGCCGCGCAGGAAGGTGAAATTCGAGAGGCAATGCAACTCGGCGTAATCGGGCAATTCCATGCTCAGCTGAACAGTCCATGCAAATACCAGGCATCGGCATCCCGGAAAATCCAGGCCCATTGGCCTTGTGGATTTCGGGCGACGAAATAGTCGCGCCGGATATCGCCGGCCATGCCTTTTTCACCCTCATCCCACCAGCCACTCTCCAGCCGCTCGGCGCCCGAGAGCAGCTTTAAGGGACCATGCCATTGTGGGGTTCCGGCCCGCTCGGCCAGTGTTTGTGGCTTCGGTAATAGCCAGAGCGGACGTAGCGGCTTGAGTGCGGTGTTCCAGGAGGCCTTTTTTTGCGCTGCAACCATCGAGTCAACGGCGATCCCTGCGGTCGACGGCAAAAAATGGCCAAAATTGCTGCTCAAGACTGGCATCACGTCCAGACTGCGAGTAGCGCATTCCGGCCGGTAATCGGCTTGCTGGCCGAGCACCTGCACCGCTGCCTCACCAAGCCGCGCACGCAGGCGCTCAAGACAGGCCAGCGTCCCTTCGCCCGTCGGCGCCTGATCGAACAAAGGAGCACTAGCCCCCGGCTTATTTACGACTTCATCGGCCTGCAAACACAAAGCCTCGACCGGCGCCACCAACGTCAAGCGGGAAAGATGCTCGTGCAACAGGCGCAGGAACCGCCCCTCGTCGGCGGCCGGCTCGGCAAAACGCAGCACGAGCGCGGTCGGCGCAGCATCGTCATGGGTCAGTAGCAACGTACAGGCGCGGACCAGCAATTGCCGCCCATGCAGCCAGCCGGCCAGCGCTGCAAACAGCCGCTGGCCGGCGAAAGCCAGCGCCTCGGCATGCTCGACGCGTGCCGGTAATTCAATGTCACAGGCAAAGCTTTCTGGAAACACAAAAGGCTTTTGCAGGTCAGGAAAATCTCCCCAGGCTCGTGCCAAATCATCAACGGGCCCATTGCCGATTCGTCGCCGCAGACTGGCGCCAGATAAGGCCTGCAGATCACCCAGACGCTTCAGGCCAAAAGATTCCAGTCGGTTCGCAACCTCGCCTGGCCAGTCGGGAACACCACAGGGCAAAATAGCCAGCGCCGCCTGCATAGCTGCCCGCTCGTGACAAATCTGCCCTACTCCGGCCTGTGCCAGCCAGCGCGCCCCAAGTGGACTTGGCGCCACCGCCCACTGCGTGGAATATCCCTGTTCGGCACAACCGCTGAGCACCGCCTCGACAATCACTTCCGGGCCACCGAACAGGCGAAGGCAACCACCAATTTCCAGCAACAACACGGTGGGCGGCGACACACTAATGGTCGGTGTAAATCGCCCGGCCCAACAAGCCAACTGTGTCAATGCGACAGATTCCCGCAAGGCGTCACGCTCGAAAACTTTTAGCCCCGGCTGTAAGCCAAGTGCGGTCGACAATTTCTGCCCAGTGCTTACCCCTGCTTCGCTGGCCAACTGATCACAAGCGAACACCCGCCCACGGCTAACAACTGCGCTAGTGCCAGCCGTTGCTGTTGTGGTGCCAGTGCCAGCCGTTGCTTCTGTGGCACTAGGCGACTGCCTCAATGGCAGCGCTTCGAGCGGCAGCAAGGGAAAGTGAAGGGCCAACCAAAGCACGCGGCAATCTCCCAGGACGGGCAATGGATAAATTAAGTAGTCGCGCCGCAGGGCGGCCGCGCCGTTTAAGAATACGGACCGACAAACCGCCCTCGCCCGCTGCCAGCGTAAGACGTAAAGGCGCCGGTGAAGGGGTTGCCGCCAGTGAAATCGGGCGCCACAACCAGGTGAAAGTTGACTGACCTTCCGCCGCTGCCTGCAAACGACGCAAAGCCTTGGTATCAATCCCGGCTTCTGGCCAGGCTAGCACCCCTGAAAAACCGCCACAGGCCAACAATTGTTCACAACACCAGGCGGCTTGCTTGCCCGCTTTAACGATCACCAGTCTTTCCAAAGCCAGCCCCGCCGCCGCCCAGGCTGGCGCATGT
>JAUYQT010000083.1 GCA_030697085.1 Azonexus sp.
CGTCGTCGATGGCGCGGTCGGCAAACTCAAGGGCGAACGCCTGCAGCTCTGCCGGGGCAATCGTGGCGGCAAGGGCAAGCTGATCAAGGTTAACCGCAAGTAAATCAGGATCGGCAATTGGCCTGACTGCTGCCATCAACAGCTTCGCCAACGCTGCGCACCAAAGAAAAAAGCCCGCCTGAATCAGGCGGGCTTTTAAATTTTAACAATCCGTTGCTTAGGCGCTCTGGATGTTGGAAGCCTGCTTACCCTTAGGGCCTTGCACGACTTCGAAGGAAACCTTGTCGCCTTCTTTAAGTGTCTTGAAGCCATTCATGTTGATAGCAGAGAAATGTGCGAAAAGATCTTCGCTGCCATCATCAGGAGTAATAAAGCCAAAACCTTTAGAATCGTTAAACCACTTGACAGTACCGAGTGCCATGTTTGCTACTTTCTTACAATAAACGAATGATTTTCCGGGTTTCCCCGACTCCCTGTTTGACTTCGCTGGCGTCGCGCCTTACGGCCACTTCGTTACAGCTTGAAATCGAACACAATTGCGTTCTACGCCACTTGAATAACGTCGTCAACAAATTTCGATTTTGCAGCGCACCAAATTTTTGACTAAAAATTTTCTCGCTAGCTCTGGAAAATCAACACATCAACCCCGATATTTTGTATTGCAGATTGAATCGGACTGTATAGAATCGAAAATATGGCTACAAAGATTCATGAAGACGGCCAGCTTGCAGCGCAACGCGCCAAGCTGGAACCGCCAAAGATGTACAAGGTGCTGTTGCTAAATGACGATTACACGCCGATGGATTTCGTCATCGCTGTTCTGCAGCAGTTTTTTTCTCTGGATACTGAACAAGCGACGCGAATAATGCTCAAAGTTCACAATGAAGGCCGTGGCGCATGCGGGATTTTTCCTCGTGATATTGCTGCGACCAAGGTGGAACAGGTGAGTGCATTTGCCCGCCGTCACCAACATCCGCTCGCTTGCATCATGGAGGAAAACTGATGATTGCCCAGGAACTCGAAGTCAGTCTGCACATGGCTTTTGTCGAGGCGCGTCAAAAACGCCACGAGTTCATTACCGTTGAACATCTGCTGCTGTCGCTCATTGACAACCCGTCGGCGGCTGAAGCCTTGCGCTCCTGCGGCGCCAAACCCGATACGCTACGCAAGGAATTAGGCAATTTCATCAATGAACACACGCCGACCGTCTCTGGCGAGGATGATATCGACACCCAGCCGACGCTCGGTTTTCAACGCGTGATTCAACGGGCCATCCTGCACGTCCAGTCATCCGGCAAAAAGGAAGTCAACGGTGCCAACGTGCTGGTTGCCATTTACGGCGAAAAAGATTCACATGCAGTTTATTTCCTGCAGAAACAGGGTGTGACTCGCCTTGATATCGTTAATTACATCGCGCACGGCATCAGCAAAGTACCGCAGCAGAAAACGCCTGCCGAGGGTGGAGTGGAAACCGAGGGCGAGAAGGAGCAATCCGGCCCACTTGAGCAATACACCATCAACCTCAACGCCCTGGCGCTGCAAGGCAAAATCGATCCCTTGATTGGCCGGGACAAGGAACTGGAGCGAGTCATCCAGACCCTTTGTCGCCGCCGTAAAAACAACCCGCTGCTGGTCGGTGAAGCCGGTGTAGGCAAGACAGCGATTGCCGAAGGCCTGGCTCGCCGAATCACCGAAGGTGACATCCCCGAGATACTTGCCAAGGCGAATGTTTATTCACTCGATATGGGCTCGCTACTGGCCGGCACAAAATATCGCGGTGACTTTGAGCAGCGCTTGAAAGGCGTCATCAAGCAGTTGGGGGACAACCCGAATGCGATTTTATTCATAGATGAAATCCACACCCTGATCGGTGCGGGCTCGGCCTCGGGCGGCACACTGGATGCCTCCAACCTGCTCAAACCGGCACTTTCCTCCGGCCAACTGAAATGCATTGGCGCCACGACCTACACTGAATTCCGGGGACTTTTCGAGAAAGACAGCGCGCTCTCCCGTCGCTTCCAGAAGATTGACGTCAATGAGCCATCGGTGGCTGAAACCATCGAGATTCTGAAAGGCCTCAAGGCACGTTTTGAAGCCCATCACGGCATCAAATACTCGGCCACCGCCATCTCGTCGGCGGCTGAGTTATCGGCCCGCTACATCACTGACCGTCACTTGCCGGACAAGGCAATCGACGTGATTGACGAAGCCGGTGCGGCGCAGCGGATTCTGCCGAAATCGAAGCAAAAAAAGGTCATCAACAAGACCGATATTGAGGAAATCGTTGCCAAAATCGCCCGCATTCCGTCGCAACACGTCACGCTGGATGATCGTGGCGCGCTGAAAAATCTCGACCGTGATTTGAAGGCGGTTGTTTTCGGCCAGGAAAATGCCATTGATGCACTCGCCAAGGCGATCAAAATGGCTCGTTCCGGCCTGGGTAATCCCGGCAAGCCGATTGGCTCCTTCCTGTTCAGCGGCCCAACCGGCGTTGGCAAGACGGAAGTTGCCAAACAACTGGCTTATTGCCTCGGTATCGAGCTGGCACGCTTCGATATGAGTGAATACATGGAGCGCCACGCCGTATCCCGGCTGATTGGCGCGCCACCCGGCTATGTCGGTTTCGACCAAGGCGGATTGCTCACCGAGGCCGTCACCAAGAAGCCTTACTGCGTATTGCTGCTCGACGAAATCGAAAAAGCACATCCGGACATCTTCAACATTCTTTTGCAGGTAATGGACCACGGCACGCTGACCGACAACAACGGGC
>JAUYQT010000103.1 GCA_030697085.1 Azonexus sp.
GCCAGTTTTTTGCGCAACAGGGCGAGCAGCAGGCTGACCGGGAACGAGAGCGGCCGCCGGGCCACGAGGCGCGGCAGTTTGCCGGAGTCTTCCTCCGCCACCGGTCGGGCGCGCAGAAAGGCGTAACCCTCGGCTTCGTCAAAAACCAGTTCCAGCCCAAGCACCGCGATATGGTCACGGACGCGGGCTTGCAACTGGATCAGGGCTTGCCAGAGTGAGGCGTCGTTTTCCTGATAGAGAACGCCTTTGAGCAGGCTGATGACAAGGATGGAGAGATCGTTGTTAGCAGCAGTCTCGGCCGTATTGAGGTTCAAAGCAGTGTCCAAAGGAGCTTCCTATCTGACAAAAATGACCCGAGGCAAGCGGGCGCGACGGCTGATGGCTGGCTGGTCGAGATGCTGGGTAACCCAGTTAATGACCTCCAGCGTATCCTCATCAATCACCGCCTTGAACTGGTCGCTGCCGAGTTGCAGATAAGCGACCAGCTCGGCCAGGCCATGCGCCAGCGGGTGGCGTTCGCTGATTTCCTTGAGGGTGATCTGCGAGCGGTCCTGCAAGGCATGGCGAATGTTGCGGGCGAGTGCAGCCTTGTCGACCACGACTTGCGAATAGAGCGCGCTGGCGTCGATTTCAAGATCATCCAGATCCAGCGCCAGATCCGCGATTTTTGGCTGGTGGCGCGGTGTGTGCAGCGGCCTTTCCATCGGCAGTTCGATATCGGCGGCGGTGTCGGCAATCTGCATGAATTCGCCGGCCGGCGTCTGGCCGCGCAGGGCGATGGCTTTGCTTTCGATGCCGCGCAGGATATCCATGATGCGGCGGTTTTCCAGCCAGGCTTTGTCGTCGAGAAAACGGCGGAGTTGCTGCGAGAGTTGGGCGACCGTGCGTTGTGTGTGTTCGCCGGCTTCCAGCCAGTCGTAATGGATGCGCCGGGTGCGGCCATCGGGTTTCAATTCGCGCACGGCGGGCAGCGATAACACTTCTTCCAGGCGTTCCGATAGTTCTTCCTGGCGCTGGCTGGACATCAGAAAATCCCAGAAAGCGCGGAAACTGCGGCCCTGATCGGAATCGGCAATCGCATCGCGTTCGCCCATGATCTCGGCCAGCAACTCGCCCTTGCTGCCCTCCCAAAGGGCAATGCGCTCACGAACGCGGCGGTCGAGCTGGCGGAAATTGTGTTCGACTTCGCGAAAGTCCCCGAGCAATTCGCGGGCGATTTGCATGAATTGCTGGAAACGGTCGCGCAAGGCGGTTTCATCGAGCAGCGGAATATCGCCGCCCTGGACGCGTGTCATTT
The DNA here is from genome assembly GCA_030697085.1 of Azonexus sp. GTDB lineage: Bacteria > Pseudomonadota > Gammaproteobacteria > Burkholderiales > Rhodocyclaceae > Azonexus. Next base: position 1,298 of record JAUYQT010000103.1, read on the forward strand.
CGGCATCGATTTCATCGCGCCGGGCCTGCAATTCAGCCATACGCCGCGCCGGATCGGCCTGGCTGCCTTCACTCATCTGTTTCAGGAGGTCGAACAAGGTCAGCAGGCGCGATTCGGTGCCGACAAAACTGCGCTCGGTCAGCGTGCCCAGCCAGGTGATGGCTTTTTCGGTGGCTGGCGTCAGGTCAAATTGCGCCTCATCCGAGCCTTGTCGGTAGAACTTGCGCAACCAGCTTTTCTCCGGGCTGGCCCAATCGTTCAGATACTCGGCAGCGGGTTTCGGGAAAGCGTCGGTGCCCAGTCGTTCACGCAGAGAAAAGAG
>JAUYQT010000189.1 GCA_030697085.1 Azonexus sp.
TATCTGTAGCACCAGAAGCTCAATCAGGGGTTGCCTGGCGCCGGCATCTTGTCGGCCTTGTCCAAGCCTCGACGTTGCTTGTTGCTCATTGCTCTTCGCGCACCGGCATGAAATTCTTCAAAACTCTTCTGTTGTACTGGCGTCAACACGGCGTAGAACGCTTTCAAGGCGCCGACATGCTCGCTCATTCGCTCCTGACGTGCCTTGGACATTTCCAGCATTTTGTCGGCCCGATCAGTGACAGAAAGTTTCGACCAGTCTTCCCGCTTGACCGGCTTGGCGGGATGCATCACCTGCTCGGATTCAATCAGTTTCATCCAGACAGGCTCTTGTTCTGCGCTCAATTTCAAGGTGTCGTGCAGTTTTTTCTGATGCTGCTCCATGTTTTTTGCGTAGCGCTCATGACGGTAGTCACGATCGCCCATTGCGCCACAGCCGGGTTCAGCAAAGGCCGGGACGGCAAAAGTGCCCAAACCGGCAGCAAGAAGAAGCGCGGGGATTAACTTACGATATGGATTCATGAGATATTCCTTTAAAAGATGGGCTTCGCGCCGATCTTGGCGTTGGCCACTCGTAGATCAATCTACCGGTCATCGACGAAAATAAATGTACTCCAGCGCACGGAGCTTGCCGATTCAACGGCGCACTGTGTGTCCTTGCAATGAAAACGTACAGAATGCCTCTCAACCATCAGGTCGCCATGACAACTCCTCAAAAACCCAAACCTTTTGCCATGATTCGTGAGTTTCATCTTGCCGACTGGTTCACCCTCGGTAACGCCATCAGCGGCATCGGTGCGCTATTTTCGACCATGACTTATCTGCAGACCGGCGATATCAGGCATATCTACTTCGCCTGCGGGCTACTTGTGGCGGCACTGGCTTTTGACGTTTTCGATGGCCGCATCGCCCGCTGGCGTCAGAAGACATCGGCGATGGGGCGGGAACTTGATTCCCTCGCCGACATTATTTCCTTTGGCGTGGCGCCAGCCGTCATGGGATACGCCCTGGGCATGAATGGTCTTTATGACCGCATCGCCCTTGCCTACTTTGTCGCTTGCGGCGTCTCCCGCCTGGCCCGCTACAACGTAACGGCCGAAGCGCTTTCAGAAGGCGGCGACAAGGTGAAATATTTTGAAGGGACGCCCATACCGACCTCGCTCCTCATCGTCGGCCTGCTCTTTATCGCCGCCGCCACAGGTGCGGTCAACCAGGCGCTCTGGTTCGGCGAATTCACCCTGGCCGGTTTCCGGCTGCATCCACTCGTGCTGATTTTCGCCCTCTCCGGCTCACTGATGATCAGCCGAATCCGCGTTCCAAAGCCGTGAAGCGCGAGGGGGGATGCTGCTTCCGGCTTTAATTTCCGAAGTCAATCCGGATTGCTCAGGTTTTCGGCAAAGAAAAATCCGGATTTTTCCCGCTTGGCCCGGTACATCGCCTTGTCGGCGCAAGCGAGCAGCACATCTGCAGTGCTCCCATCGTGCGGGAAAATCGATATGCCGATACTCGGTTTGATGCTCAGGCTCAAGTTGCGATCTCGTCCCTTGATCTCGCAAGGCGCCTCAACCGCATTGATGATTTTCTCTGCGACCTGCTCGATATCTGCGAGGTTTCTGATCTCCAGCAGCAAATAAAGGAACTCATCACCGCCCTGACGGCAGACCGTGTCATCGTTGCGCGTGGTTTCCCGAAGACGATCCGCGACCGTCCGCAAGACCACATCACCGACCTCATGCCCATGCGTGTCATTGATTTTCTTGAAATCATCGAGATCAAGAAACATCACCACCAAGGTAGAGCCGTGCCGTGTTGCATGAGCCAAAGCGTGGCTCAGGCGATCATTGAACAAAGCGCGGTTCGGCAGGCCGGTCAGAGGGTCATGCAGCGAGGCATGGCGAGCGTCCTCACCGTCCTTCGTCACCGTCGCCAGCTTCTCTTCCAGCGCGTGACGCTCCTGCACCTCAGCCTTCAGGGCCAGATTAACTTCTGCCAGCTCTTCGGAAGCATCCTGCACCTTGTTCTCGATCAGCTCGCTTTTTTCCAGCGCGTTTTCGACACCCGGCATTTTTTCACCACTGACCAACTCTCGCTTGAGACCCGCATTGACGGTCGACAATTCGTCGGCACATTCATCAACAAGGTCTTCGACCCGCTCATTTTTCCCCAGGACATGGGTCAGCGAAGCTTCTGCCCGGAGGCCATTTGCCGGGGCTATTTTTTTCACCTTTTTCATCACCGGACGGCGCTCATCTGACAAACACCTGCACTGCGCTTGCGATATTCCGAGCAAAGCCTTTCATCACAACTCCTTTGTACCAAGGCCAAAAATAGGGTTTTGATTCCTTGCGGGTGTTGTCTTTTTGACACAATCGACTCTTTAGCGCAGTCCGAAAAATGACAGGACGGCAAGAACGACGACGATCAAGCCGACGATATAGATGATGTTATTCATGGCTACTTCTCCTTTATCTGATTAGGCATCCGGCTGCTGCGATGGCAGTTCAATGGTTGCCCAAAAGCACATTACTCTTCCAAATCGCGATACTCCGTACGCCAAGACACATAAGCTCTGCTTTCAATAGGGCTTCAAAATCCAAGCTTCCGAAGCGTGTCCGGACATCGCCAAGACGCTGAAAAACTCCCGGCCCAATGTGCGTTGGCGCACGGCGCAGCACGGCCGGGCAAGCGAAAATCACATGAGGCGCTGAAACCGGCCATATCCTGCCTGCCATCCTGCCACCGTAGAAAGGTTCTCCACCTTGCACCCTCCGTCGCCATGACCCTGCCCCGCTTGCTCAAATGGCTCACCGGTATTCTTCTATCGCTCGTGCTGGTAATTTTTCTGGTTGCCAGCTTGTTCGACTGGAATCTGTTGCGCGCCCCAATTTCACGCTGGGTCAGCGATGCCAGCGGCCGCAGCTTCGCAATCAATGGCGAGCTGAACGTCCAGTTTTCATGGCCACCGCGCGTCATCGCCCACGACATCATTCTCGGCAACGCGGCGTGGAGCACAGAACCCAACATGGCGGCAATCAAGCGCCTCGATTTGACGATCAACCCACTCACGCTGTTGACCGGCAAGCTGGCCTTTCCGGAGATCACGCTCTCCGAACCTCATCTCCTCCTTGAAGTGAGTCAGCATGGCGAACCCAACTGGCGCTTCAAGACACAGGACAAAAGCAAGACGCTTGAACTCCCGAGTATCGAGCGGCTAAGCATCGATCACGGCAGCGCAAGGTATCGCGACCCGACGATCAAGACCGATCTGTCGTTTGAGTTAAAAACGCGGGAATTCAGTCTGGAACTGACCGGAAAAGGTCAATTCAAGGGCCTGCCAAGCCGCCTTGTGGCGCACGGCGGCGCGCTACTCAGTTTACGTCGGGTCGATAATCCTTACCCGATCGAAGCCAGCGGGATGCTGGGGAAGACAAAATTCAGCATCGCGGGCAGCCTGCTTGACCCGGTGCATTTCAAGGCGGCGCAGTTGTACTTCACCCTGGCCGGCAATGATCTGGCGCAACTCTTCCCGATCATCGGCGTGCCTTTTCCGCCGACACCGCCCTACAAATTGGCGGGGTTCCTCGATCATGGGGGTGAGGTATGGACTTTCCGCCGTTTCAAGGGCACGGTCGGGCAAAGCGATATTTCGGGTAATTTTGCGGTTGACCGCAGCAAGCAGCCGCAAATGATCAACGCCGATCTGGTGTCGAAACAACTGGTCATGAAAGACCTCGGTGGCTTCATCGGGGCAACACCCGGCGCACAACCCAGCCGAAATCCGCCGCCCGGCGACAAGGTGCTGCCGACCAAACCGTTCAACCTGGAAAAACTGCAGGCGGCCAACGCCGATGTGCATTTTCGCGGCGAAAACATCATCAGCGAGCACCTGCCGTTGAGCCAGATGAAGGCACATCTGATCGTCACCGATGGCGTCCTCAAGCTCGCGCCCATTGATTTCGACATGGCCGGCGGCAATCTGGTGTCGACGATCGTGATGGACGGTCGCCAGCCGCTGATTGCCACCAACGCCGACATCACGGCAAAAGGTCTGCGTCTTGAACAGATGTTCCCCGGTTCCAAACTGGCCAGGGCCGATACCGGCACGATGGGCGGGCGGGCCAGGCTCGATGGTCACGGCAATTCGATCGCGCAGATGCTCGCCTCGGCCAATGGCGAAACGGCGCTGATCATGGACGGTGGCTCGGTCGGTGAGTTGATGCTCAGGCTGTCGAATCTCGATATCGCCAACACTTTTTTGGCGCTGCTGGGCGGCGACAAGCAGGTGCCGGTTCGCTGCATGGTGGGCAATTTCAAGGCGGTCGACGGCAACTTCACGGTGAAGGATCTGGTGCTCGACACGACCAAGGTCAACATTAGCGGCAGCGGCAATGTGAATTTCACCGACGAATCGCTCAACCTCAGACTGGTGCCGATATCGAAGGGTTTCAGTCTGGCCTCGCTGCGCGGTCCGATTTTGATCTCCGGCACTTTCAAGACCCCGGTACTGCGCCCTGAAATGGGCGGCGTCATCGCGCGCGGCGGCCTGGCGGTGGCACTGGGTGCGGCCACCGCAGGCATCGGCGCACTGATTCCACTGCTCGACTTTGGCACGGACCAGGACAGTAATTGTCGTGCCCTGCTCAGTGAAGCCAAGTCAGACGCCGGCATCAAGACGAGCGATATGGCGCCGCGTAAAAAGAAATAAAGCCGGAGCAACGGGCTGAACCCGATATCCAATCAGGAAGCACGCCGAATATTCAGGCTATACGTGGGCTGTCGCACAGAGCGCCCGGTTTTTCCAAGGGAAGATAGGCACCACAGCACGAGACTGATCCGATGACGACCTCGCGCAAGAAGCTAAGGAACAGCTACGAAATAACTTCCCTTTTTGCGCTTGCGCGTGGAGGTAAGTGGTAGGTCGGGTTAGCGCAGCGTAACCCGACATTTGCCTTGGCGGTCGCCCGAGTCGGGTTACGCTGCGTTAACCCGACGCGGATTGGTTTGTCGAAAACAGGAAGTTATTTCGTACGTGTTCCTAAATGGCTGAATAACAAGGAAAAAACGACATGATTCGTATCGAACTTCAGATCGAACTGAACTATGAAATCGACGGCAACGGCGCCGACTTTGTATTCAACGTACACGCGGCGCAAACGCCGAGTCAGGCGATTTCTGGCGAAAGCCTGACACTGAGCCAGGCCATTCCGCAACGACTGAATACCGCGGCAATCACTGGCAACCGAAACCTCTACGTGCGCGCCCAGCCGGGTGACCTGAAGCTTTCGTACGCGGCAACGGTGGATCTCAACCACCACTTAGCAGACCCGGCGCAGGTGGCCGAAGTAGCGATCCATGATTTGCCGCCCGACGTCATTGGCTACATTTATCCGAGCCGTTATTGCCAGTCAGACCGTCTGATCAAGCTGGCGAATAATGAATTCGGCCGCCTCCCGCAGGGCTACCTCCGGGTGCAGGCGATTCGTGACTGGGTCAATAACCATGTCGCTTTCACCTTCAACAGCTCCAACTCAAAAACCTCGGCGGTCGATACGCTGGTCGAGCAAGTTGGGGTTTGTCGCGACTTCGCGCACCTGATGATTGCGCTCTGCCGCGCGATCAATATCCCGGCGCGTTTTGTCACCGGCACCGACTACGGCGCCGACCCATCGCTCGGCCCTTCGGACTTTCATGCTTACGTTGAGGTTTATCTCGGTTATCGCTGGTACATCTTCGACCCGTCCAATACCGGCATCCCGATGGGCTATGTCCGCGTTGGCACCGGGCGCGATGCGGCTGACGTAGCTTTTGCGACCATTTTCGGCGGGGTCAGAACGCATGCAGCGGTGATTCGTGCGGTGGCCATCACCGACCCGGCGAATGACCTGGTGCTCCCTCAGCATTGCCCGGAAGCGCTATCGACCGACAGCGGCACGGTGCCGCCCGTGGTGGCCAATGATCAAAGCGGCGGCAACAGCCAGCCCATGCTTTGGTAGCAGCGTCAGCGCCGGATCGTGGCCACCGGCAAAAATGCGGCCGCCATGGAAGCAACGGCTGGCCGCACGGTCAACACTAAAAACTGCCCATTTTTCCTAACCGGGCGCGCAGGGTATCGAGTTCATCCAGCAACTCCAGCGCCAGCGCTGCGCCGGCCAGATTGACCCCAAGATCGCGCTGCAAGCGCAAAGCCACCGTGGCGCGGCGCAGGTGCGTGCCGCTGAAACGCCAACGATGCGGCTCCCGACCTTGCGGCGTAATGACGCCCTCTTCGACCAGTTCGACAATAAATTCCGCCCGCACGGCACAAGCCCGACAGACCTCGACCAGGCTCAGTTCGGTCTGCTCTTCAAGAATGATGGCGCTCAATTGCGGCAACATTTTTTCGCTGTCGGTTGCCACACTGTCGGTTGCCACACTACCCGTCGCCGCACTATCCGTCTTCACGTTATCCATCGTCAGACTCCCAGTTTGGCGCGCGGGTTGAAGGACTTGAACTGCTCGGCCATCTGCGCATAAAAGGCCAGGCTTGTTTCACTGTCCGCCTCGGGCAGGACGAGTTGCAACACGACATAAAAATCACCCGGCGTCGTGCCGGGAATGCCCCGGCCCTTCAGGCGCAACTTGCCACCGGCGACTGATTTTGGTGGAATTTTCAGGTCGACCGCAGCATTCGGTGTGGGCACCTTCAGCGTTGCGCCCAGCGCGGCCTCCCATGGGGCAAGCGGCAGATCGAGATAAACATCGCGTTGGTCAACGCGATAAAGCGGGTGCGGCTGAAATTCGATCTCCAGATACAGATCGCCCGGCGGCCCTTGGCCAATACCCGCAGCGCCCTGCCCGGCCAGGCGAATATGCTGGCCGGCCCGCACGCCGCGCGGAATGCTCACATTGAGTTGATGCGGACGCATGACGACGCGGCCCTCGGCATTGAGTTCAGGGCGTTTCAACTTGATCGTGCGGGTCGCCCCGTTATAAGCATCTTCGAGGTCGATCATCACCTTGGCGTGATGATCTTCGCCGCGGGCGTGAGCGGCCTGCTGCCGGCGCCCGGCCGATGCAAAGCCGCGCCCATAGAGCGATTCGAAAAAGTCGCTGAAGTCGGCGGCACCCGCCGCGCCAGCGCTGCCATCGCCGGAAAACTCGAAACCGCTATTCCAGTCCGGGGGCGGACGGAAATCCTGACCGGCTTGCCAGTTGCTGCCCAACTGATCGTAGGCCGCCCGTTTTTCGAGATCCTTCAATACCGCATTGGCCTCGCCCAGCTCCTTGAAACGCGCCTCGGCATCCGGCGCCTTGCTGACATCGGGATGATATTTGCGGGCCAGGGTCCGGTAGGCGCGCTTGATTTCATCCTGCGTCGCATCGCGCGCCACGCCCATGATCTTGTAGTAGTCCTTGAATTC
>JAUYQT010000213.1 GCA_030697085.1 Azonexus sp.
ATGCAGGCGGCTACAGCGACGGCAGACCCAGCCCTGCGCGGCCTGCTGGAAGGCTTCGGGGATTTTCTCGAACGGGTTGGTTCTTCCTACGAGCAATATGAGCGCGATCTCGACTTGCGAACGCGCAGCCTGGAAATTTCCTCGGCCGAACTTTCCGGGAGCAATGAAAAGCTGCGCCAGGAATTAATCGCCCGAGAAAGCGCTTTAAGTTCATTGCGCGAAGTCATGCAAAGCCTGCTGCCCAACGGCCACCCGGCCACGCTCAGCAATGTATTTGCCGATGATGATATTTACGAACTTTCCCAGCGTATTGGCAAATTGGTCGCAGAGAGCGAGCAAAGTCGGCGGGCATTGAGTGACCAGAAGTTCGCGCTGGATCAACACGCAATCGTCAGTATTACTGACGTCGACGGCACGATTGTTTATGCCAACGATCGTTTTTGTGCGATTAGTGGCTACCCGCGTCATGCGCTGCTGGGTAGTAATCATCGCATCGTCAATTCCGGCCTTCATCCACCGGCATTTTTTCAGAATATGTGGGGCACAATTTCCCTGGGCGGCGTCTGGCGCGGGGAGGTTTGCAACCGGACGCGTGACGGGCAGCTCTACTGGGTGAGTGCAACGATCGTGCCCTTGCTGGGCGAGGATGGCGAGCCGGTTCAGTACATCGGTATCCGGACCGACATTACCGATCGTAAGCGCATGGAAGCTGAACTTTCCGAGCAGTTGCATCTGGTTGAAGAACTGATCGATGCCATGCCATTGCCCGTTTATCTGAAGGATCAAGGCGGCCATTATCTGCGGATCAATCGGGCATTTGAGACCTTTTTCAACGTTGACCGCAGCACGCTGATTGGACATACCCTGGTCGACCTGCTGCCCCCCGAAGATACACGCCTGCATCTTGAGAAAGACGCTGCGCTGTTGGCGAGCCGCGGGGCGCAGACCTATGAGGCGGTGGTGCATGGCCGCGATGGCATTCGACATGACACGATTTATTGCAAGACCGTCCTGACCCAGCGCGACGGTAGCGTTGCCGCGCTGCTCGGTACCATTATTGACATTACGGCACGCAAGCAGGCTGAAGTTGAAATGCTGCAGGCGAGAGATGCTGCCGAGGCTGCCAGTCAGGCTAAAAGCAATTTTCTGGCTAACATGAGCCACGAAATTCGTACACCGATGAATGGCATCATCGGCATGACTGAATTGGCCCTCGATACCGCGTTGACTGAAGAGCAGCGTGAGTATCTCGATATCGTCAAATCATCGGCGGAATCGCTGCTTGCCATCATCAATGACATCCTCGATTTTTCAAAGATAGAGGCCGGCAAGTTGCAGGTTGAGGAAATTTCCTTTGACCTGCACCGGGTCATCGCCGATACGCTGAAAACCCTCGCGTTGCGCGCCCACGAAAAAAATCTCGAGCTGGTCAGCGAGGTTATGCCAGATGTGCCCTGCCATGTCTTTGGTGACCCTAGTCGCATCCGGCAGGTGCTGGTTAATCTGCTTGGTAACGCGATTAAATTTACCGAACAGGGTGAAATTTCAATGCGGACCGAGTTGATCCGGCTCGTCGACGGAGAGGCCAGCCTTCATTTCTCAGTGAGTGATACCGGGGTTGGCATCGCATCTGACAAGCAGGGATTGATTTTTGACGCCTTCTCCCAGGAGGACACTTCAACCACCCGGCGCTTTGGTGGTACTGGTCTGGGGTTATCCATTTCCCGCCGTCTGGTGGCACTGATGGGCGGAGAGATCTGGCTGGAGAGCCGGCTTGGGCAGGGAAGTACCTTCCATTTTTCGCTCAAGTTAGGTCTTGATACGCAGCCACTCCAGCCGATTACCCGACAGGTTAACCTGCGCGGTCGCCAAATTCTGGTGGTTGACGACAACGCGACCAATCGGCGCGTCCTCAGCGGCCTGTTGGCAGCCTGGGATGTCAAGGTGCAATTGGCCGAATCCGGCGCGGTTGCATTGGAAATCATGCGCCGAGACAAGCCGAACTTTGACTGCATCATTCTCGATGCCCAGATGCCGGAAATGGATGGCTATGAACTGGCACAGCAACTGCGTATCGAGCATCCCCGGCTACCGCCGATGTTGATGCTTTCATCAGGTGCCATGCGCGGTGACGGACAACGTTGTCAGGCGGTTGGGATAGACGCTTACTTCTCGAAGCCGATTGCGTCGGAGGACTTGCTGGTAGCACTTCGCCGAATTTTCGATACCGACGAGCGGCCGGCGACAACGCCTCACCCCTTGCTTAATCGGCATGTCTTGCGAGAATTGCAGCACTCGCTGAATATTTTGTTGGTTGAGGATCATCCGGTTAATCAGAAACTGGCCCTCGGCTTGCTCGAAAAATGGGGGCATCGAGCAACGCTGGCGAATAATGGTCAGGAGGCACTGGTGATTTTCAGTGAGGCGGCTTTTGATCTGATTTTGATGGACATACAAATGCCGGTCATGGGCGGCCTTGAAGCGACGCTGCGTATGCGGGAGATGGAACTGGCAGAAAGGCGGCCCCGGACTCCAATCATCGCCATGACTGCTTCTGCCATGCAAGGAGATCGTGAAGCCTGCCTTGCCGCCGGGATGGACGAATACCTCTCAAAGCCGATCAAGGCCCGGGAGCTATTGGAAAAACTCCTCGGCTTTGGTGCTCAGACGCCGGTGTCGGATGCGCTTAGGCCTGCCTTCGATTACGCTGCAGCCTTGTTCGGCAGCGATCAGGAAACCGTAGAAATCATTGCGGGTGTCTTCCTGGAGACCTGGCAACGCGATATCGAGCGTCTGCGCGAAGGCGTTGCGCAAGGGGATGCCGGATTGACCGAGCGCACCGCCCATAGTTTCAGGGGTTCGCTATCCAGTTTTTTGGCTGAGCCTGCCATCCGGGTGGCGGCCGATCTGGAAACACGGGCGCGCAACCATCGCATGACAGGCATTTCCTCAGAAATTGATTCGCTGGAGCGAGAAATACAGGCGCTGGTGCCGCATCTAAAAATCGTTGCGCTCAGGGTCTCGGAGTAAACTGCGCATTTTTCCTGGTTGACCGCAGCAATTGATCGCCCGCGTTCACCGTGAGTCAAAGTTAACTATTGTGCCCATGACCACCTCAAATAATCTGCAAAAACTCCGAAAATTCCTCGAAAGCCGTACCGGCAAGGCGATCGGTGACTACAACATGATCGAGGACGGTGACACCGTTCTCGTCTGCTGCTCCGGTGGCAAGGATTCCTACACGCTGCTTGCCATGCTGATGGCGCTGCAGCAGCGCGCCCCGATCAAGTTCCGGCTGATTGCAATGAATCTCGACCAGAAACAACCCGGTTTCCCGGCCGACGTGCTGCCTGCCTATTTCGCGTCAATCGGCATTGAGTACCATATCGTTGAAGCCGATACCTATTCGGTAGTCAAGGATAAAATTCCCGAGGGGAAGACGACCTGCTCGCTTTGTTCGCGACTGCGGCGCGGGGTCATTTACCGTACGGCCAAAGAGCTGGGTGCCAACAAAATTGCCCTCGGCCACCATCGTGATGACATGGTACATACCTTGTTTCTCAACATGCTGTTTGGCGGCAAACTGAAAGCCATGCCACCCAAGCTGGTGACTGACGACAAGGCTCATGTCGTCATCCGGCCGCTTGCCTACTGCGCCGAAAGTCAGATCGCAAAATTTGCCCGGGGCATGGCTTTTCCGATCATTCCCTGCAATCTTTGTGGTTCGCAGGACAACATGCAGCGGCAGAAAATCCGCGAGATGATGGAAGGCTGGGACAAGCGTTTCCCTGGGCGCACCGAGTCGGTATTTTCCGCCATGCAAAATATTGTGCCTTCACACCTTGCAGATAATTCACTGTTTGACTTTCAGGGGCTGACACTTGATACACCGGTCGATGAAGGTGATATCGTCTTCGATACGCCGGAAATGCCGATCAGCGGGATGATCGAGATAAGTCAGGAGACTTGATATGGAAGCCAAGTGTTTGTCATACAATCGCTAACCCAATGAATGACGAGTCTGCAGCAGTCCAATGAGTGCGACGCAACGAAAATTGATTGTCATGTTTGCTGATGTCTCCGGTAGCGCCGGTCTGTTCGAGCGCCTCGGGGATACCGAGGCGATGTACGCAGTTGAGCGTTGTCTGAAGCGGATGAATCGTTCGATAGATGCTTATCGTGGCCGAACTGTCCAGATCGCCGGCGACGAATTGCTGGCCACTTTTGATTCGGCTGAGGACGCTTGTCAGGCCGCTATCGACATGCAGCAACGGATCGCCGATTTGCCCCCGGTTTCGGGTCTCAAACTGACCATTCGTATAGGCTTGCATGAAGGCTCAGTGATCGAGGAAGAT
>JAUYQT010000256.1 GCA_030697085.1 Azonexus sp.
CACGGCAACGGCACCGAAGACTGTTTTGCCGGTGATGACGGGGTCTTGATGTGCAGTATTTTCCAACATCCGTTTTACCCTTACAGCGGTGCGGAAAAACCAGCTGCCAATATGTGCAATGTGCCTTTGGCTGCGGGTTCCGGTGGCGAAGAGTTCCGCGATGCGGTTACTCAAGTCTGGACACCACGTATCCGGGAATTCAAACCGCAGATGATTTTCATCTCGGCCGGCTTCGATGGCCACTACGAAGACGACATGGGGGGGCTCAAGCTGCTTGAAAAAGATTTTGGCTGGTGTACCGAGCACTTGAAAACGCTGGCTACAGAACTATGCGACAAGCGCATCGTCTCGATGCTGGAGGGCGGCTATGTGATGACCTCGCTGGCGCGTAGCGTCGGAGCTCACTTGCGTGCTTTGGCTGATCTATAAGAGTTTCATTTCTTCAGAAAAAATTCGGGACAAGGTAAAATCTTGCCCTCTTTTTCTTGTTTTCAACGATTAATCGGACAAATCCATGGCATTGATTGTTCAAAAATATGGTGGCACCTCAGTCGCCAATCCCGAGCGCATCAAAAATGTCGCAAAACGGGTTGCCAAATTTCAAGCTCAAGGGCATCAAGTTGTTGTTGTCCTTTCGGCCATGAGTGGCGAAGCCAACATGCGCAGCGATCTTGATTCTGGTCATGTGGTTGTCGTCGCTGGTTTTCAGGGCGTCGATGCTGACGGCAACATCACGACGCTCGGTCGTGGCGGTTCCGATACCTCTGGCGTGGCGCTCGCTGCCGCGCTGAAGGCTGATGAATGTCAGATCTACACCGATGTCGATGGCGTCTACACCACCGACCCGCGTGTTGTGCCGGAAGCCAAAAAGCTCGATACCATTACCTTTGAAGAAATGCTGGAAATGGCTAGCCTCGGCTCCAAGGTGTTACAGATACGCTCCGTCGAATTCGCCGGCAAGTACAAGGTCAAATTGCGCGTTCTTTCCAGCTTCCAGGACGAAGGGGAAGGCACGCTGATCACTGTTGAGGAAGATAAAAATATGGAACAACCGATCATCTCCGGCATCGCTTTCAACCGCGACGAAGCCAAGCTCACCATGCTCGGCGTCCCCGATACTCCGGGCATTGCCTATCAAATTCTCGGCTCAATTGCCGAGGCCAATATCGACGTCGACATGATTATCCAGAACGTCGGCCACGATGGTACTACTGACTTTTCCTTCACCGTTAACCGCGGTGAATTCACCAAGGCCCAAGGTATTCTGGAAACCGTTAAGGCCACACTGGGTGCGCGTGAAATCACCGGTGACAACAAGATCTGCAAGGTCTCCGCCGTCGGCGTCGGCATGCGCTCCCACCCGGGCGTTGCCAGCCAGATGTTCAAGGCGCTGGCCGATGAAGGTATCAATATCCAGATGATCTCCACTTCAGAGATCAAGATTTCCGTCGTTATTGACGAGAAATATCTGGAACTTGCCGTTCGCGTCCTGCACCGTGCCTTCGGTCTTGATCAGTAAAGTTTGACCAAATGGCGCGGAGCCTATATCATCCGCGCTCTTCATAACGGAGACGTGGCCGAGTGGTCGAAGGCACACCCCTGCTAAGGGTGCATCCGGGCAAAACCTGGATCCAGGGTTCGAATCCCTGCGTCTCCGCCAGAAAAAAGAACAAGCCCTTGATTTTAAGGGCTTTTTTCTTGTCTGGCGTTTCGATGTGCAAAATGCAAGCATGGCTGGAAAATTAAGCACGCGCAAATTGAGGTTCCCTCGGTATTTTGTCTGCCAAAGGGTGTGTTTCATGCTTCCAGTTTTTCCTGTATTTGCTTGCTGAGCCAGTTCTCCATGAACTGGATTGGTGATCGGTAACCCAGCGTTGAGTGCTGCCGCTTGCGGTTATTAAAGACCTCGATATATTCAAGCTGGCAGTCTTCATGTCGGCGTCAGTGGCATGGCGAATGCCATGGTAACGCTCGTTTTTGAAGCTGTTGAACCAGCTTTCCGTCGGCGCGTTATCCCGGCAATTCCCTTTGCGACTCATCGAGCAGACCATGCCCTATTTCTTGAGCTTCTCTCGAAATGCATGGCTGGCATACTGGCCGTTCCGGTCGGAGTGATGTATCAACCCCACTCCCGGCCGCCTGCGGAACCAGGCCATCGTCAGCGCATCAGTCACGATATTCGCCGTCATGCGCGGTTTCAGCGACCAGCTAACGACTTCACGATTAACCCCCCTTGGCAGGCTAGTTTTCGGGGGAAGCTTGGTCTATCCACGGATCAAAATTGATGGCGTTGCCCCGGTCGTTTCGTTGTAATAGGCAATGGCGCGCGACGTTGTGATTGGTGAAACGGGTCTAATAGCATCATTGACCAAGGCCTTTGGATTGAGGTTCGGGCTGGGCGAGACGAAGTCGCTCAGGTGGGAAGCCGCGATCAGTGCGGAGTAGGCGGGATCGAAATGATTTCTGATGGCCCGTAGAGCAGGGTCAGCCAACAGCGTCTGGAGGGCAACTGTGGCCGCGGAGGCGCGGGCTTCGGTGGCTATTGCGTCCGCCGCCTGTGCTGCTGTTATCGGTATCTGATTTCCGGTGGTGGCCGTTATGCTCGTAGTAGTCGCGAAAGGGGTGCTCGGCGTTGTGGTGACAGGTATTTCAACGGTGGTTGGCTCAGTACCTGGCGTTGGTGTGTCAGCAAGGGGATTCGCTGTGTCGCTGTTGATGTTTGCTGGTAGTGCCCCGGTGATGGTGGCGATGCTTGTCGGATTGATCGGGGTGAGCAGGGCGGTGACCAGCGTTCCGCGAATCACGCTGTCCTCTGCCAGCAAGGTGTTGGCATCCAGCCCGACTGCAGCGAGATCAAGGTCGGTCAATCGGATCGCGTTCAAGACGGTATCGGCCGACAGATTTTGCAATAAATCGGTGGACACTCCGACTCCCTGAGGTGTCGAATTCGCCGACCCAAGTAGGGGGCTCAAGTCGATCTGCGCTGTTGTTGTGACACCCAGTTGCGCCAGATTGCTCAGTGAGACTGTGGTGTTGGTGGCTTGCGACTCGAATTCGCTGGCGAAACCTATAAAGGCCTGAATTGTTCGGGTCAGCACCGCTTGAGTACCCGTTGGGTTGGCGCTGATTGCCGCCGTCAGGAGGTTTTGATCAATATTCAGGGTAATAATTGAGCCGCTGGGTGTCTGGGCTGGTGTGGCCTGGAGGTTGATGCCGATGCTTTGCAAGCTGCTCAGGGTGGGGTTGTCGATCGAGGTTGACGCCGCGGCAAGTTGACTCAGCGTCTGGGTGAACTGGGTGGCGAGCGTGTTACCGGATAAGGTGGCAACAACGGTTTGCAGGCCGGCTGCGTTGCCTTGTAAGTTGTTGAATGCATCAACCAGCCTTTGTGCCGTACTGGCGAGGGCTGTCGGGTTATTGTTGGCGGCGTCTGCCTGCAGTGTCTGAAGGTTAGTGCGGAACAAGGAGACTGCAGACAACAACTGCCCACTACTTGATAATTCGACAAGGTTCGAGGTGTTGCTGAAAATTGACGAGGTTGGCGTCGTCGCTCCTGCTGTCAATCGCTGAAAGGCAGCAGGGGGAATGCCCGCTAGACCGGGAAGGGAAACGGGTGATATCGACAGGGAACTCGACAGTAAATCGGCCATTGCTTAAGGCCTCAACTTCCCCCGGCCGTATGGGAAGTCAGAAAGACAACTAACCGGCCAGTAGCCACGTATTAGCGGTGTGGCGTTGAGCGACTGAAACTTATCCCAACAAACATTTGAGTCATGATTGCCTGGAAAATTCCCTAAAGCAGTACGCTGGGGTTAGATAAACCTGTGGAGTTACGGCTTTTTTAAGATAAAATAAGCAGCGATTTTTTGATGGCTTTTAGCTGATTTTATGTGCAGAAAAATTCATTAATCATATGATTTTTCACGTGGTTTTGACTGAGGTTGGGCTGAGTTTTAGCTCTGTCAGTCACCTGGTTTGGCTTTATTGGCGAACAGAAAAATAACTTGCATCACGATAACTCCCGCGCTTGTCGCGGGTTTTTACTTTGGCCGGCGTGAAAATGAATTTCTACGCAATACTTGGTGTTCCGCAGCATGCTTCATCGGCTGAAATAAAACGCGCTTATCGGCGCTTGGCCATGCGTTGGCATCCTGATCGCAACAGTAGTCCGGAGGCTACGGAGCGTTTCAAGCAGATCCGTGGTGCTTACGATGCCTTGCTTGCGGTCGACGTCCAGAAAGCACCAGAAACTGCGAGTCCGCCAGAGCCTGAGGTCACACCTTCGCCTGAACCAAGCGTGCCAAAGGCCGCTGATATTCGGCTGAATCTTGAAATTAGCCTGCAGGAAGCGGCCAGCGGTTGCCGGAAAGCCATTGTTTACACGCGGGGTAATCCCTGTTCG
>JAUYQT010000281.1 GCA_030697085.1 Azonexus sp.
TCGACCCGGCCGGCCAGCTCCAGACCGGACATCTTCGATTCGCCGCCATTGATGAAGGTGCCAGCGCCATTGTTGATAACGATTTGGTCAAAGTTGGTATGGAACAACGTGGCCTCAAAACCGACGCCCTTGAAATAACTGGAGCGCAAGCCCATTTCCCAGTTGGTGCTTTCCTCAGCCTTGGTCTTTTGTGCTACCGCAGTATTCGCACCATTGCCCTCGTTGATATCGCGGTCCGGACGCGGCGGGGCAAAACCCTTGTGCACGCCGGCAAACAGCGTGGTCTTGGCGATGCCGTTCCAGGCCAGGCCGAAGCCGGGCAGGACAACCGTCTGCCGGTTGCTCAGTTTCGATTCGGGATTGTTCTGTACATCACCGTCGGCGCGGACGATGTCGGTCTTGATTTCATAATTCTCAACCCGCACACCGGGGGTCAATGACCAGTTGCCGACATGGAAGGTGTTTTGCGCGTAGTAAGACCAGGCCTTGGTATCGATGCGAATGTCTTCGCGGTGCGTACCGAACTGCTTGGCCCAGGCCTGACTTTGCGCCAGCGGGCTTGCATCGCGGAACTGCTCGCGCCGGATGTCTTCAACATGATAGCGCAGGCCAATCACTGCATCACTTTCAATGCCGAACAGATTGTGGCTCAAGTTCAGGCGCGGTTCGATGCCCCAGTAATCGTACTCGCGCGGGCGCCAGCGACCACCGCAAGCCGCGGCATTGCTTCCGGTTGCCGCGGTATCGCAACGGTCGATCACGGAATATCCGGTCGCGTTGTTGCCGCCATCGTCAAAACCGCCCGGATCGTTGATCTGCCGGAACGAGGCGCGCTGATTGCTGACCCGGTAAAACTGGGTGCTGAGTTTGGTCCGTTCATTGATCTCGAAAACATGCTGCAACTGGAAAGTCTTGCGCTCCTGTTCGAACTTGTCGTTCTTGCCGGTGGGCGCCTGGAATTTATTCTCGGCATACTCCAGCGTCCCCAGGCCGGTTTCGGAAATGTGCGAGTCCTCAGTGAACTGACTGACCTTGGCATAGATTGTTTGCCGTTCGCTGATCTTCAGTTGCCCCTTCAAGGTGTACTCGCGAACATCGAAATCGTGGTTCTTGCGAATGCCGTCGCCTTTTTTCTGCAGCACGTCGAGCATGATGCCACCTAGTTGGCCGCCGTAACCGACGTTGGCATGCAAGCCGGAGAAATCATTGTTGCCGGCGCTGGCGGTGATGCTGCCAGCCAGACCGTTGGTCGGCAGCGGCCGAGTGACGAAATTGATCATGCCGCCGACCGTTTGCGGGCCGTAAAGCACCTGACCCGAGCCCTTGACGATTTCGATACGCTGCACCCGCTCAAGCGGCGTCGAGTAATGGGCCGACGGATCACCATAGGGCGCCAGGAAGAGCGGCATGCCATCTTCGAGCAGTAGCGTGCGGCTGGTCCGCCGTGGGTCCATGCCGCGCACACCGATGTTCAGGCCGAGTCCGAAGGAATCTTCGCCAACGCTGTGCACACCGGGGGCACGGGTGAGCGCTTCGCGAATCGAGAACGGCATGCTCTCCTGCAGATCTTTCACGTCGATCAGCGAGAAGGAACCCGGTACCGATTCCAGACGCTCAGGAAGAATGCCGCTGACCGATACTTGCTCGGCAATAATTTGATCTTTGGCATTGGCCGTCAGCGAAATCAGCATCACGGCTGACACGACGGCGCGGGTGATCGCCTTGGGTTTGAACTGCATGTGGTCTCCTGATGGATATAAATTCAATTTTTGCCGCTGCCATAAAAGAGTCGGCTTCCGATCGGCAAGGCGTTCTCTGCTCAAGCGCCAGTCAGCTGAGGTGGACAAGAAACCGGGAATTTCCAGCCACCAGGCGCCGAGGCTACTTTCTTCGGGCAGCAAGGCTTAACCTTAAGCCAAGACGTGATCTTGGCCAGCTTCACTCGGGATAGCTCGGGAATATTTCATTACAAACCCGGGAAATTTTCCCGAGCCATCACTACGCCTGCCATGCCGCACACCGCTGCGGACTGGCCCAACGCCGCCGGCCCCCACCTACCTGGAAGGGGCGACGCTCTCTGCCGTATGTGCCTGCTACAATCCACCTCCGATCAACACCGAAGCCGCACGCCTTGAGGGCGAAGGGCGGCTTCTCAAATGGATATAGCGCTGATTTTTCTGTTAATTCTGCTCAATGGCGTCTTCGCCATGTCAGAAATAGCCATTGTTTCATCCCGTAAATCTCGCCTGCAGAATCTCGCCGATGACGGCAGTCTGGGCGCCAAGGCCGCTCTCTCGCTGCACCGGGAACCGGCCAGCTTCTTTTCAACCATTCAGGTGGGCATCACCTCGGTCGGCATTCTCAGCGGCGCCATCGGCGAGGCGGCCGTCGCCGACCCACTGGCCGACTGGCTGTCCGGCATTCCCTTGCTGGCGCCCTATGCCAAAACGGTGGCGCTGACGATAACCGTGATTAGCCTGACCTATTTTTCGGTCGTTATTGGCGAACTGGTCCCCAAGCGACTGGCCCTGCTGGCGCCGGAAGGTATCGCCAGCCTGATTGCCCGACCGATGATCGTCCTCGCCCGGATCGCCCATCCGCTGGTCGTCATCCTCTCCGGTTCCTGCTCGGCAATCCTGAAACTGCTCGGTGCCCGGCGCAAGGAAGAGTCGCCGGTCACCGACGACGAAATCAAGGGGCTGATGGAACAAGGAGCCGAAGCCGGCGTCTTCCACGAGAGCGAGCAGGAAATCGTCTCCAACGTGCTGCGCCTCGACGAACAGCGCATCGCGGCGATCATGACGCCGCGCCGCGACATGTTCGTTATCGACCTCGATGAAGATGAACAAACGGTTCGCCAGCGCATCGTCGACACTGAGTTCTCCCGACTGGTGGTCTGCCGCGACGGCCTGGAACACATCCTCGGCATTCTGCAAACCGGCGACCTGCTCAAGAAGGCCCTGCCCGGCCACGGCATCAATTCGGCCGATATCGAGTCGGTGCTGCATGCACCGCTCTACGTGCCCGAGTCGGTGACCACGACGCAATTGCTCGAAAGTTTCCGCCATGCCCGCCTGCAGTTCGCGCTGATTGTCGATGAATACGGCGACATCCAGGGCCTGGTGACCTTGACCGACGTGCTGGCGGCGATTGTCGGCGAACTTTCAGTGCCCGAAGCACTGGAGGATCGCGACATGGTGCGGCGCGAAGACGGCTCCTGGCTGGTCGATGGCGATGTCGGCATCGAACGGCTTAAATCCGTGCTCGATATTTGGGTCGACCTGCCCGGTGAGGATGAACACAATTTTCATACCCTGGGCGGTTTCATCATGCATCAGCTGGGGCGCATTCCCATGCCGGCCGATCATTTTGCAATTTCCGACTGGCGCTTCGAGGTAATGGACATGGACCGCAACCGGGTCGACAAGGTGCTTGTCTCGACGACCGCGCCGGCAATTGCCAACACAGGCCTCTGATTGAATGAAAAGCTCAGGATTGGGTGACTAGCGCCTTGGTGGGCGCCCATTGCCGGCGACTGATCGGCAGCTTTTCCGGCACACCGCGCAACAGCGCCCAGCCGTAGGCATCGGCATCGTCACCCACCGCCTTCTCAAAACCGGCGAGTGCCGACTTGGCGACCAGCACGGCGCGATGCAGGCGGATGAAGCGCTCGGCAAACTCGGCTTCGAGATGGGTCAGCGCTTCGTCAAGCAGGTATTCGCGGTCGACCGTGCGAGCACTGACATATTTAAGATCAGCCTTGAAATAGAGCACTTCGCTGACCGGCACCAGCAGCAGGCGGCCACGTTCATGACAGGAAAGATGGGTACGACCAGCGCCACGCATTGCGCGACCGATGCCGGAAAGCAAGGCAGCATCGGGCGGCGGTCCGCTCGGGGTTTTTTGCAGCGCGGTGAGCAGGCGCTGGGTGCGTACCGGCTTGAGCAGGTAATCAAGGGCATTGAGATCAAACGCCTGCACGGCGTAATTGTCATAGGCCGTGGTAAAGATGACGGCCGGCGGCTTCTCGAAACATCCGAGATGACCAGCCAGTTCGATGCCATCCATCCCCGGCATGCGGATATCGGCGAGGACGACATCGGCGGGGTGTTGGCGCAAAAAAGCCAGCGCCTCCAGGCCATTGCCGGCCTCGCCCACGACCTCGGTCGGCAATTGAATGGCGATGTCGCCGAGCAAGGTACGCAGCCGATCGCGCGCCAGCGGCTCGTCGTCGACCAGCAGGATTTTCAACGGGGTTTCTGGCGGCATGGCAGGATGATACGAACCTCATAACGGTGATCGCCGGCTTCAATCTCCAGCCGGGCTTCCAGATCGTAATACAAGGCAAGCCGTTCGCGGATATTGAGCACGGCGATCTGGTTGCCGGCGGCATGCTGGAGCTGACCGGCGGTTGGATTGCCGATGGCGATCACCAGAGTGCCACCCCGCGGCTCAATCGCGATATGCACGGTGCCGCCTTCCGGCGCCGGCTCGATGCCGTGATAAACCGCATTTTCCAGCAGCGGCTGCAG
>JAUYQT010000298.1 GCA_030697085.1 Azonexus sp.
TTGCTGATGGACGTTGACGACTGGACGGGCTTCACGCGCCATTTCGTCCACCTGAAGGATGGCGAACCGGCCAAGGATCGGACGCTACTGCTGTCCGCCATCCTGGCGGATGCCATCAACCTGGGGCTGACCAAGATGGCGGAGTCCTGCCCTGGCGCGACCTACGCCAAGCTGGCTTGGCTGCAAGCCTGGCACGTCCGCGACGAGACGTATTCGCCAGCGCTGGCCGAGCTGGTCAATGCGCAGTTCCGCCATACCTTCGCAGCGAACTGGGGCGACGGCACCACGTCATCTTCTGACGGACAGCGCTTCCGGGCTGGCGGCAAGGCCGAGAGCACCGGCCACGTGAATCCGAAGTATGGCCGCGAGCCGGGCCGCCTGTTCTACACCCACATTTCCGACCAGTACGCGCCTTTCAGCACGAAGGTCGTCAACGTCGGTGTCCGAGATTCCACCTATGTGCTCGATGGTCTGCTGTATCACGAATCAGACTTGCGGATCGAGGAACACTACACCGACACGGCCGGCTTCACTGATCACGTGTTTGCCCTGATGCACCTTCTGGGTTTCCGCTTCGCGCCGCGCATCCGCGACCTGAAGGATACCAAGCTGTATGTGCCGAAGAACGGACAGGACTACCCGGCGCTCAGCGCGATGATCGGCGGCACGCTGAACATCAAGCACGTCCGCGCCCATTGGGACGAGATACTGCGACTGGCGGCATCGATCAAGCAGGGCACGGTAACGGCCTCGCTGATGCTTCGAAAACTCGGCAGCTACCCACGTCAGAATGGCTTGGCGGTCGCGCTGCGCGAACTGGGCCGCATTGAGCGCACGCTGTTTATCCTGGACTGGCTGCAAAGTGTCGAACTGCGCCGCCGTGTCCACGCCGGGTTGAACAAGGGTGAAGCGCGGAACGCGCTGGCCAGGGCGGTGTTCTTCAACCGCTTGGGCGAAATCCGCGACCGCAGTTTCGAGCAGCAGCGCTATCGCGCCAGTGGTCTCAACCTGGTGACAGCCGCCATTGTGTTCTGGAACACCGTCTATCTGGAGCGGACAACGCAGGCGCTGCACGAGTCCGGCAAGCCCTTCGATGACACCCTGCTGCAATATCTGTCGCCGCTCGGCTGGGAGCACATCAACCTGACCGGCGATTACGTTTGGCGGCAAAACCGGAAGGTCGAGGACGGGCAGTTTCGGCCGCTACGCAATATTGGAAAGTCTTAGCGTACGATTTTTTCCGAATTCTGCGGCGACCCCTAATCGAACGACGAAAAAACACTAGACGACCGGTCTAGTTGTATTGTAAGATTCGTCTCATGAGTTCTGAACGCATCGATACCCGCCAAGACATCCTCGCCTGCGGCCAGCAGTTGGTTGCCGGAAAAGGCTTTGTGGGCGTCGGACTTTCGGAGATTCTGGCGAGCGCGAGCGTACCCAAGGGATCGTTCTACCATTATTTCGCTTCGAAAGAGTTGTTCGGTATTGCGCTGCTTGAAACCTATTTCGAGACGTATCTACTTAACCTCGATGCGCTACTTGGCCGTACCGATTTAACTGCAGCACAACGCTTGATGGCCTATTTCCAGCGCTGGATTGACACGCAGACAGGTGACGAGGCTGTGCGCAAGTGCTTAATCGTCAAACTGGGTGCAGAGATATCGGATTTATCGGAGGCGATGCGCAGCACCATGCTCCAAGGGACTGAACGGATCATGCAACGCATTGCAGATTGCATCGCAGCAGGGCAGGCCGACGGTTCGATTCAAAACGCACAGTCTCCTGTCGCGTGCGCTCAATGGTTATACGGAGCGTGGTTGGGCGCGTCGCTGATTTCCAAACTTCGGCGCGATGGCAGCGCGCTCGATGCGGCGTTGCAGACAACCCGGCAAGTGCTGATGCTGACCTGACGGATATGATTTATGTCGCGCGGTCCTTTTTGGCCGCGCATTTTTTTGAAGCAAAACTAGACGACCGGTCTATTTATAAAAGGATACAAAGATGAAAAGCTTCGATTATTACAATCCGACCCATATCGTTTTCGGTGAAGGGCGCATCGCCGAGCTGAGTGCATTGGTACCCGCCACGGCTCGCGTACTGATTCTCTTCGGTGGTGAGAGTGCACGCAAGACCGGGACGCTGGCCGAAGTTCATGCCGCGCTTGGTACGCGTGAGGTGTTCGAGTTCAGCGGCATCGAGCCGAATCCGAGTTTCGAAACATTGATGCGCGCGGTTGAGCAGGTCAAGTTGAATCAGGTCGATTTCCTGCTTGCCGTGGGTGGCGGTTCGGTCATCGATGGCACCAAGTTTGTGGCTGCCGCGGCGTTGATCGATGGCGATCCTGCCGAGATCCTCTTCAAGTTTGGTTCGACCATTCGCCAGGCGATGCCCTTCGGAAGTGTGCTGACCCTGCCGGCTACCGGGTCCGAGATGAATAATGGCGGAGTGGTAACGATCAAGGCGCAGGGCGCCAAGCTGCCCTTCATGAATCGCGCGTTATTCCCCGTGTTTTCGGTACTGGATCCGACCAAGACCTATACGTTGCCGAAACGCCAGCTTGCCAACGGCGTGGTCGATGCGTTTGTGCATGTGATGGAACAATACCTGACCTACCCGGCGCAGGCCCATGTGCAGGACCGCTTCGCCGAGGGACTGCTGCTGACCTTGATCGAGCATGGCCCTGAGGCGATCAGCAGCACTGACTACAATGCCCGCGCCAACCTGATGTGGGTTGCCACGCTGGCACTCAACGGCTTGATCGGAGCGGGGGTGCCGCAGGATTGGGCGAGCCACATGATTGGTCACGAGCTGACGGCCAAATACGATATTGACCACGCCCGCACCCTGGCCGTGGTGCTTCCTGCGATGCTGCAGGTGCGTCGCCAGAGCAAGCGCGGCAAGCTTCTTCAGTATGCAGAACGTGTGTGGCATATCAGCATCGGCAGTGAAGACGAGCGAATCGATGCCGCGATTGCGAAAACCCGTGCCTTCTTCGAGAGCCTGGAGCTGCCAACGCGCCTGAGCGCGTACGACATCGGCGCGGATGCTGTCCCGGCAATCATCGCTCAGCTCAAGGCACACGGCATGGTTGCCATCGGTGAGCATAAGGACGTGACGCTGGATGTCAGTCAGCGTGTGCTCGAAGCCTGCCTGTAACTCAAGCAAATAACTCAATTCATTCATTTGCTCCCAAGGAGACCCTCATGAACACCAAAGTAAACCGCCGCATCGTACTGGCCTCCCGCCCCGTTGGCGAGCCAACCGTCGCAAATTTTCGTCTGGAAAGTGCATCGATTCCCGTTCCCGCCGAAGGTGAGGTCTTGCTGCGCGCGCTCTATCTGTCGCTCGATCCCTACATGCGAGGACGCATGAGCGACGCCAAGTCGTATGCCCCACCGGTCGCCCTCGACGCCGTCATGGTCGGTGCCACGGTCTGCCGTGTCGAGACCTCGCGGCACCCTGATTTTGCAGAGGGCGAACTGGTCTTGGCCTACACTGGCTGGCAGGACTACGCGATGTCCGACGGCAGCGGCCTGAGCAAGCTGGGCGGCATGGCGCAACCCTCGCTGGCCTTGGGCCTGCTGGGGATGCCCGGCTTTACCGCCTACATGGGCTTGCTGGATATCGGCCAGCCGAAAGCCGGCGACACAGTCGTTGTGGCGGCGGCTAGCGGTGCAGTCGGCTCCGTAGTCGGCCAGATTGCCAAACTCCGGGGCTGTCGCGTGGTCGGCATTGCAGGTGGTGCGGAGAAATGCCGCTACGTGGTTGAGGAACTCGGTTTCGATGCTTGCGTCGACCACCGTGCGCTCGATCTCTCTGCCCAACTCGCTGCCGTCTGCCCGAAAGGTATCGATGTGTATTTCGAGAACGTCGGCGGCGCGGTCTTTGATGCGGTACTGCCACTGCTCAATACCGGCGCGCGCGTTCCGCTGTGTGGCTTGATTTCACAGTACAACGCGGCCGAGCTGCCGGAAGGAAAGGACCGGCTTTCTTACCTGATGAGGCAAATCCTGGTTCGCCGCATCAAGATGCAAGGTTTCATCATCTTCGACGACTACGGGCATCGTTATCCCGAGTTTTTCAAGGCCATGAGCGCCTGGCTCGCCGACGGCAAGATCAAGTTCCGCGAGGATATAGTTACCAGCCTGGAAGCCGCACCTGAAGCCTTTATTGGCCTGCTCAAGGGCAAAAATTTCGGCAAGCTCGTCGTTCAACTGAACAAGAACTAAGCCGATACCACTTTCTCTCAAAAAAACAAACTCAAGGAACCCTTCATGAAAATTTTCTACAAAACCCGAGCCACCGCCATCGGCGGCCGTACCGGTCATGCAGCACTGGACGACGGTTCGCTCGCCTTTGATCTCGCTGCACCGGATACGGGCAAGGTGGGAGCAAATCCCGAGCAACTCTTTGCCATCGGTTATGCGGCCTGTTTCGATAACGCCATCAAACACGTCGCCGAGAAGCAGAAACTGACTCTGACCGGTAGCAAGACCAGCGCCGAGGTCGGCATCGGCCAGAACAAGGAAGGCGGCTTCTCGCTCGACGTGGATCTCTATGTGGCAATCCTTGGCTTGAGCGAAGCGGACGCCGGCCGACTGGTTGAAGCAACACACCTGGTCTGCCCGTATTCGAACGCCCTGCGCGGCAACGTTGACGTGCGTCTGCACGTAACCACCGCCTAATTATTGGAGAAACAACATGAACATCCTGATGGTACTGACGTCGCACGATCAACTCGGCAACACCGGTTTGAAGACTGGTTTCTGGCTCGAAGAATTTGCCGCACCATATTACATCTTCAAGGAAGCCGGCGCGAAAATTACCCTAGCCTCCCCGTTGGGCGGCCAGCCGCCGCTGGACCCGAAAAGCGATGACCCTTCGGCACAAACGGCGGCCACGACGCGCTTCAAAGCTGATGTTGAAAGCATTGCATTGCTGGCCAGCACGGCCAAACTCGCTACGCTGAATGTGGCCGATTTTGACGCCGTGTTCTATCCCGGTGGCCACGGCCCGCTGTGGGATCTGGCGGAAGACAAGCAATCCATCGCACTGATCGAAGCCATGATCGCCGCCGGCAAGCCTGTCGCAGCTGTCTGCCATGCGCCCGGTGTGCTGCGCCATACCCGCAACGTCGACGGAATGCCGTTGGTCAAGGGCAAGCGTGTCACCGGTTTTACCAATACCGAAGAAGACGCGGTGCAACTATCCCAGATCGTGCCCTTCCTCGTGGAAGACATGCTCAAGACCAACGGTGGCGAGTATTCGAAGGGCCCGGATTGGCATCCATATGTGCTCGTCGATGGCCTGCTGATCACCGGGCAGAACCCAGCTTCGTCAGAGCTGGCGGCGGAGAAATTGCTGGGCATGCTGAAGTAAAGCGGCGTGGCAGCGTTACCAGCGCCTAGGGTGCTGCCACAACCACGGGCTCGCCGCAAAGAATAAATGCGCGCATCTTCAGGG
>JAUYQT010000327.1 GCA_030697085.1 Azonexus sp.
CAGCGGTGCCAGATCGCGCATCCTGAGATCGCTGCCGGTTAATTGCGGCAAGACATAGCGGGTGACGGCGGCGGCGATGATGACGCCACTCAGGGCATACAGGCCAAGCTGGGCGAGGCCGGGGAAGCCGGCAAAGAGCAAGGCGCCGAAGCCGCAGACGGAGGTCAGGACGCCGAGCCGGATGGTTGGCCAGAAGCGCTCGCGCCAGCCGGCCAAACCGGCTTTTCCCGATTGTACAAAGTAGTAGATCGAGTAATCGACCGACTCGCCGATCAGCGCCGCACCGAAACCGACGGTGATGCCAAAGACGCTGCCATAGACCAGACTGACCGCAACGACACCACCCAGCACGCCGGAGACCACCGGTAGCAGGCCAAGCCCGAGCAGGCGGAAGGAGCGGTAGACGAAAAGCAGCACGCAGATGATGGCAATCGAGCTGATCAGCGACAGACGGCTGACTTCATCCTTGATTGTCGCGCGTGAATTGACCGCGAACAGGCCGGGGCCGGAAAGCTGGAGCTTGGCGCTGCTCAGACCGCTGGCATGGGCACTGGCGGCAAACTCACTGCGCAGGCGGTTGATTGCGGCTTCCTGACCATCGGTATCGGAGCCGAGGGCTTGCGTTTGCACCAGCAGCATGGCCCGTTCGCCGTCGAGTGAGGCCCAGACGCCTTCGCGGCTGTTGGGTTGGGCGCCAGGGTTGAGAGTGGAGAGCAATTCAAACAGTTCGCCGGTCGGGTCGCGTGCCAACAGGGGCTTGAGCATCATCCCGGCCGGTGAGGCGAGCAGGTCAATGCTGTTGGTAATTGCTGCCTGCAGGCCATCGACGGTGAATCGTTCGGGGCTGACTGCCGGGCTGAGCAGATAGCGGTGTTCGAACAGGAAGGCGCGGTCGGCATCCTGATTGCCCGCTTCGCCATTTTGTACCGAAACAAATTCCGGCATTTTTGCCAGTCGACCGCGCAAGTCACGGGAAATCACGGCGCGCTGTTGGGCATTGCCTCCTTCGACGGCCAGCATCAACAGCCGCGAAACGACGCCCTCTTTCAGCTGGCTGACCAGCGCCTGCTGCTCCGGCGTGGGGTGGGAGGGCAAGAAGAAGGACATGTCGGCCGTAAAGCGCGTGTTCCAGACAATCGTCGCGCCGGCCAGCATGGCAAGCAACCAGAGCAGGAAAGTACGGCCGGCGGTTCGGCTCACCTTGGAAACCTTGGTTGAAGACAGGCGTTTTCAACGCAGAGGCGTGGAGGCGCGGAGTTTCGCTGAGAAAAATCGGTCAGTGCGTTTTTGATCTTCTCTGCGTTGAGGGGGCTGCTTGAGGTTTTTAGGTTCATTTGAGTTCGATCGGTTCGAGGCTCATCACCGAGCGGTCGCCGTCGGCCTGCAGGTATTCGATGTTGCGGATCTGGCTCTTGCTGCCGCTCACCTCAATGCGCAACACGAGCGCGGCAATTTTCTGCTCGCTGGGTAGTAAGGTGAGCACCCACTTATCCGGTGTGCCCGATAAATGCAGTAAATAGCTTTTTTCCAGTGCGGCGCGGTTACCGGTCAGCGTGCCGCGGATGCTGTCAATAAAGGCGAGCGCTTCCGGCTGGTTGTTGAGATTGATGGTTAATTTCTGCTTTTCACGCTCAATGCTGAGCAGATCCTTGTCGAGGCGCAGGGTTTCGACGCGGGGTGTCAGCGTTCGTTTTTCCAGCCGGTCGGGGGCGGTAAAACTCATTTCGCC